>JAENXO010000002.1 GCA_016649455.1 Gemmatimonadota bacterium
ACAAGGCGAACGATCCGTCCTTCTCCTGCGGATCCGATGAGATCGCCGGTTTCGACTGCCGGGAGATCGTGACCAGCTACGGGATCGCGGCCCGCCTGAACTTGCTCGGATTCCTGATCATGGAGCTGGATTTCGTGCATCCGAACAACAGGCCGGGCAAGGACTGGTACTTCCAGTTTAACCTGATTCAGTCGTTCTGATTCGAAGTCTCGAGACAAGGAGGGACATGTGGGCATGATCCTCAGCATTCTCGTCAACGCGGCTGCGCTGTTCGTAGCGGCGAAGATCATTCCGGGGATCGCCGTGGCGGACCTGGGAACGCTGCTGCTCGCCGCCCTGATATTCGGAGTCGTGAATACGTTTGTCCGGCCGCTTGTGAAGCTCCTTTCCCTGCCGATCACGATTCTGACGCTCGGACTGTTTCATTTCGTGGTCAATGCTGGTCTTCTCGGCCTGACCGCCTGGCTGACGCCCGGATTCTCGATCGACGGATTCTGGGCCGCACTCTTCGGGGCCATCGTAGTATCGCTCGTGGGGATGTTTCTCAGCGGGCTCATCGATCGCGACTGACCTGATAACGGGGGACGTTCAACCGTGGATCACTTTGGAAGAGACCAACTCAAGGAACTGTTCCAGGTGACGGTCGGCCCGGCCGTCAGCATATACATGCCGACGCATCGGAAGGGACCCGACGTCGCAGCGCAGCCGCTCAGGCTGAGGGCCGCGCTTCAGCAGGCGAAGGGGCTGCTGGCAGACAGCGGTGTCCAGAAACCGGACTCTCTGCTCTCGTCCTTCGAGAGTCTGGTTGGCAACGAGGAATTCTGGCGGCACCAGGCGGACGGACTCGCCATGTTCGCCAGCGATGATTTCATCAGACTGTTCCGGTTGCCGGCGGTCGTGCCCGACCTGGTGGTCGTTGCGCCGACCTTCCATACGCGACCGCTGGTGGAGTTTCTCCAGGCCCCTGCACGCTACTGGGTCCTCGCCCTCAGCCAGAACGAGGTGAGGCTGTGGGAGGGAACCGTGTCCGGGCTGACGCCCGTGAATCTCGAGACGGTTCCGACCAACCTGCGCGCCGCGCTCGGGTTCCAGATCGAGAAGGACCGCCTGTCGATGCACAGCTCGGGGGGACACGGCAACAAGCCGATGTTTCACGGGCACGGGGCGGGCAAGGATGACACGAAGTCCGAGCTGGAGCAGTTCTTCCGCAAGGTGGATGCTGGCGTCCAGACACTCCTGGCGGATGAGATCGGACCGATCATTCTCGCCGCCGTCGACTACTACCACCCGATCTACGGGAGCATCAGCAAGCTGGAGAACCTCGCCCCCGACGGGATCGTGGGGAATGTGAACGACTGGGATCCGGCCAGGCTGCACGAGGCCGCGTGGCCGATCGCCCAGGCTGGTGTCGATCGAAAGATCGACGAGGCACTCGAGCTGTGGGAGAACTCCTATGGCCGTGGAAAGGTCGAGAGCGATCTGGCTGCCATCGGTCGGCTTGCCGTGGCGGGCAGGATCCGGATGCTCCTGAGTGAGAAGGGCCGAAACATCTGGGGCCGGTTCTACCCGGTCACCGGTAACCTCGAGGTGATCCAGGAGGGCGGGGCGGATCCCGGCGGCGACGCCGTGGACCTGGTGGACGAGATCGCCGAGATCGCTCTGCAACACGGAGGTCGGGCGCTGGCGCTCGCGCCCGAGAAGATGCCGACGGATACCGGGATCGCGGTGGTTCTGCGTTGACGGTGTCTGGTGGGGGAGTGTGTTTCCCCCCTTCGCGAGCTCGACGCGCTGCGCGCGTAAGGCTCGCTCCAGGAGGACACACACTCCTTCCGACCTGACGCCAGCGGCAGAGCCACGTGGCTCAATGAATAACGGGCGACCCCAGCACGAGGTCGCCCTTTGTTGTTCCCTGTACGTGCCGTGCTATTGATACGTCACGGAGGTGGTGGTGCAGCGGTGAAGAGAACCTGCAGCGCGAAGCGATGGGAGTTCTCGTAACCGGCGCACCACCACCCCCGACCAGAATCAATAGTACGGATTCGACCCCGCGTCATGATTGGTCACATCCACGATGTCACGAATCTCCGGAAGCGTCTCCATGAGGATCCGCTTGATTCCCTGGGCGAGAGTAACCGCAGCCATCCCGCACCCCTGACAGCCGCCCTGCATCTGCAGGTAAATCACGTCGCCCCGCACGTCGACCAGCGTAACGGCGCCACCGTGGCCGGCGATCGACGGATTGATCTGGTACTCGATCACGTGCTTCACACGGTCAGCGAGCGGACCGGCGGGCGTGGCCTCCCCGATCGGCTTGATGTTCGGGTTCTCGACCTTGAATCCGCTCCCCTGGATCGTCTCGACCCAGTCCACGGTCGCGCCTTCGAGTAGAACGGCGCTCTCGGGGTCGACCACGAGACCGAATCCACCACCGTCGAGGGTCTCGTCAGCCTCGCCGCGCTCGTTCGCCTCGATCAGGGCCAGGTCGTAGCGGGGAGCCAGCGGGCTGGAGTCGAGTACCTCGATCCGTACTACCAGCTCACCATCTTCCATCTCCATGAACGCGAGAACCCGTTCCCGCGCCTGTTCCGTAAAGGTGATCACGCTGATTTCCGTCCTTCCGTAGTCTCAGCCGCCCAGCGCAGCACGCAGCCCGAACAGCAAGTTGGCAGGGCGCTCCGCCATGCGGCGCATCAGATACGAGTACCACTGCGATCCGTACGGCACATAGATCCGCATGTTCAGGCCGTTGGCCACCAGCTGGCGCTGGTAGTCGCGTCGCACTCCGTACAGCATCTGTAACTCGAATGCGTCGTCTGAGATCCCATTGCGTGCCACATGCTCGAGTGTCGCGTCGATCATTCGCTCGTCATGCGACGCGATTGCCGTCTGTGCCCCGCCGTCGAGCAGCAGGCGCATCAGCCGGATGAAGCTTGCTTCCACTTCCGTCTTCTGCTGGAAGGCGACGGACGCGGGCTCCTGGTAGGCACCCTTGCACAACCGGACCGGGGCTCCGACCCTGACCAGCTCCTTGATGTCGGCCTCGCTGCGCCTGAGGTACGACTGAATCACGATTCCGACGTTCGAGTGCTCGGCGAACACCTTGTGAAAGATCCGCAGCGTCCGATCGGTGTGTTCGGAGCTCTCCATGTCGATTCTCACGAAGGTGCCGAGCTGTTCCGCGTACTGGACGATGCCGAGGATATTCCGGAAGCAGAAATCCTCGTCGATATCGAGGCCGAGCTGTGTGAGCTTGAGCGAAATCGTCGAGACAGCGTCGCTCGCTTCGATCTCGTCCAGGCTCGTCCGATAGGCCGCTGTCGCCGCCTCGGCTTCCTCGGGTTCGTTGACGCTTTCGCCGAGCAGGTCGAGGGTGACTCTGAATCCGGCGTCGTTCAACGCCCGGGCCGCGGCGAGCGCCTCAGCGGAGGTCTCGCCGGCCACGAACCGACCGGCCGCCTTCCGGGAGAACGGCATCTTCATGAGGACATTCTTGAAGTCCTCGCGGTCACTCAGAAACAGAAGGGTCTGTCGCAGCATGGCTCACGGGATCCGGTAGCCGTACCTGGGCACGGCAAGAGAGTGGCGGCCGGCCTGACCGACCGATGGGGCCAATTCACGTCCGCGGAATCTGCGACCGCACGGCAGGTGGCGCTACCGCTCCCCGGCGCCCTGCAGCACCTGGCGGAATTCGTCGACGCCGTACAGGGATTCAACCCTGTACCCGGCCTGTTCGATCATCTCGCGGCCGCCTTCCTGGCGATCGACTGCGGCGAGGACCATCAGAATCGTCCCCTGTTCCGCCTTCACTGCTTCACATGCCTGGAGAGCCGAGCCACCGGTCGTGATCACGTCCTCCACCACCACGACCCGGGCTCCGGATTCGAAGCACCCCTCGATCCGTTGTCCAGTGCCGTGGCGTTTCGGGCGCTTGCGCACGGAGAAGGCCTGGATCGGGCGTCCACGGCGGAAGCTCTCTCCGGCGATCGCATATGCGATCGGGTCAGCGCCCATCGTCAGGCCTCCCACCACGTCCGGTACCAGGTCCGCGGCCTCGATCGCGTCGAGCCCCACTTCGCCGAGCAGCACCTGCCCCTCGGCGCTCATCGTCGTGGTGCGGCAGTCGATGTAGAAGTCGCTCTTGCGGCCCGAGGACAGCGTGAAGTCGCCAAGCTGGAACGATCGCTCGACGAACAGGCGGAGCAGGCGTTCACGTGCATTCATTGCAGGTTCCAAACACCTTGATCTGACGGGTGATCGGGACGAAGTCCGAGGACGCGACAACGTCTGCCAGTACCCGGTCCACGTCTGGATGCTCGAACGGGAATACCCGTCCGCACTCGGTACAAATCAGGTGGTCGTGCCGTGCCGCTCCGACCTGTACCTGATATCGCTTGAAGCCTTCATCGAAGTCGTGCTCCGTTGCAAGGCCAAGCTCCACCAGCAGGGCGAGTGTCCGGTAGATCGTCGCCTTGCCAAGCTGTTCGCCTCGCTCGCGGAGCTCCTCGCCCACCTCGTCGGCGGAGAAATTCCGCGGAGACTCGAACAGCACCCGGGCTATCGCTTCCCGCTGGTGCGTGAACGGAAGCTCCCGCTCCCGCAACTCTCCGCGCAACACCTCCATGAGGAGGGCGGCGCATCCGAGAGGGGGCCTGGTGGCCGGAAAGGCCGTGCTCGCGTCGTTCATGCACCTTCCTGTTTCGGGTCCGCCGGAATCGTGGCCGGCGATGATCGAACTGGATGACCGTGGTCAGGCCAGGATCAGAAGATATAGAGACTGAGAGTGCGCCTCAACGATGTCGCCCGGAGGAGAAATCCTCCGACTGGCAGAGTTGGAATTCCGCCCTCGAGTGTACGATCCGGTTGCGCGGCCGGGAGACGTGCGCATCTTGCCGGGGGACGGGAGACTGGCCCGCCGAATTCTACCACTCGATCGTACGGAAAATGCCATGAATGCAGTTGTGTCGAACCAGGATAAGACTTCCCATCCGGGATTCCGACTCCGTCTCGACGGACGGCTCTCATTGCTGCTCACGCTAGCCGTCGTGGCTCTGATCGGTTGCGGTGGAGCAGCGGGAGATGACGGAGACTCGGGACGGACGGACGGGTCGTCGTCGGCCGGAGCGCCGGGCACGGCAATGGACCAGGAGGCGACGGACAGCCCCAGGTTCGGCCCCGGCGGGCAGTTGATCCGCACGGTGGATGTGAGCGTCGGCGGAATTCCGATCTCGGTCGAGATCGCGGACACGCCCGCCCTGCGGGAAACGGGGCTGATGCATCGAGACAGTCTTTCCGCAAACCACGGCATGCTGTTCGTCTACGCTGACGAGCGGCTGCGCAGCTTCTGGATGCGAAATACGAAGATCCCGCTCGATATCGCGTTCATCGACGGAAACGGGTCGATCGTGAACATCAAGCAGATGGAGGCCCAGACGGACGAGAATACGCTCTCGACCGCTCCCGCGATGTACGCCCTCGAGATGAGTCTTGGCTGGTTCGAGGCGAACGGAGTCGGGGTCGGAGACCGTCTGGAATTCTGAGGCGCCCAGCCTCACCCCACCCTCGTCGAACCAAAAGGCGGGTAACAGGATGTCCCAGAACCGAATCGAGAAGGACTCGATGGGGCCGGTCGAGATTCCGGCCGAGATGATCTATGGTGCCCAGACGGAACGGGCTCGCCGCAATTTTCCGATCAGCCGGCTTCGTTTCGACCGGCGATTTCTGTACGCTCTGGGCGCGATAAAGCGAGCAGCGGCCGAGGTGAACGAGGAGCTCGGTCTGCTGGACTCCGAGCGTGCAGGAGCTATCAAGCAGGCCGCGCAAGAAGTAATGGACGGCGAGCTCGACGCCCACTTCGTGCTGGACATCTTCCAGACCGGCTCCGGCACGTCGACGAACATGAACGCCAACGAAGTAATCGCCAATCGCGCCAACGTGATCCTCGGCGGCGAGGTCGGCTTGAAAGAACCTGTCCATCCGAATGATCACGTCAACAAAGGTCAATCCAGTAATGACGTGATCCCCACGGCGGTTCACGTGTCTGCCCTGTTCGCCGTAGAGGGCGAGTTGCTGCCGGCGCTGGCCCACCTGGGAGGTGCGCTCGCGGCGAAGTCGGAGGAATTCGACGGCGTGTACAAGGCAGGGCGTACGCACCTCCAGGACGCGACTCCGATGCGTCTCGGACAGGAATTCGGTGGATACGCCAGCCAGGTGTCACACGGCATCCGCCGCGTGGAGATGGCGCGGGATTCGCTCAGAGAGCTGGCGATCGGCGGGACGGCCGTCGGTACGGGGATCAATACGCATCCCGAGTTCGGAGGCCGGATGGCCGCCCGGCTCACCGAGATCACCGGAGTGGCATTTCGTGAGGCGGAAAATCACTTCGAGGCACAGGGAGCCCGCGACGCCGTAGTCGAGATGAGCGGCATGCTGAAGGTCGTCGCGTGCAGTCTGATGAAGGTCGCCAACGACATCCGGTGGCTTGGGTGCGGGCCCCGGTGTGGCCTGGGAGAGCTCAACCTGCCGGAGCTTCAGCCGGGCTCGTCGATCATGCCGGGTAAGGTGAACCCGGTGATGTCGGAGATGCTCACCATGGTCGCGGCGCAGGTGATCGGGAACGACGCGGCGATCACGATCGGCGGAGAGCGTGGAAATCTCGAACTCAACGTCATGATCCCGGTGATGATTCACAACCTGCTCGAGTCGATCGAAATCCTCTCCACGGGCAGCAGGACGTTTGCGGATCACTGCGTCTCGGGGCTCACGGCCAACGTCGATCAGTGCATGCGATACGCGGAGACCACGGGCTCGCTTTCGACGGCCCTGGTACCGGCCATCGGGTACGACAAAGCGGCCGAGGTGGCGAAGAAGTCGCTCAAGGAGGACAAGACTCTCCGCCAGGTCGTGCAGGAGATGGGCCTGATGAGCGACAGGGAGCTCGAGGAGATCATCGACTTCGCGAAGATGACAGCGCCGAACGTCGGCTGAGATCTCCCGGCGGGCCGCCCGGGCCCGCTCGTCCTGTGCCGTCCAGTGCCTGCAGGCCGGGTGCCTGCAGGCCGGACGGTATGCCCTACCTCATGGCAAAGCGCCGCCTACGGAAGCGGTGGGTAGTTGGTCTCATCTACGAGGGCCGCGTACAGATCCTGCAACTCTGTTGTGGTTGTCACGAGACCGGGATCCATGCCCGTGCCCGCCTCTCCGAACTTGGCCTTGAACCAGGCCTCGTTCGGCTTCTCCCGCACGAACAGGCCCAAAGATCGACCTCCTATGTCGAGCGTCGTGCCATCGGCTCCGTGACAGGCCGCACACTTAGTGGCGTATGAAGCGTCTCCATCTGCCGCGTTCCCCAGGGCACCGATGTTCGAATACGTGAGTGTTGGCGAAACGACGACTGGCGGGCCGACTGAGTAGTCCACGTACATAGCCGTACCGCTGACCTCGAGGTCGTACAACAGCCCTGGCTCGACCCACTCTTCACGCATGAACTTCACCAGGTTCCACACCTGCCCGACCGTCAGTTCCGTCGAATAGTCGGGGTGCGTGTTGTCCATGGCGTCGATCGTTCGGCCGGGAGAATGGACAACCAGGTCGAAAAGCGCGTCTACCGTGTAGGATACGGCCGAGCTTCGGAGGTTTACTGAAGACACGTCTGGCCGCGTGTCCGTCAGCGTGCTCTGTCCGGTGCGATCCGCGTATGAGCCGGTGTTGCCCAGTCCATCCCAGGCGTGGCAGGCCTTACAGCGGAAAAAATCGGCCGACACTGTAGCCCCGGCGTCGCCAGTGCCACCCGCGTCGGTCGTGTACCACTTCGAGTACGCCGCACCGCCCAGAATACCGTCGGCATTGATGTACTCATCGGGGAGAGGACCTGGGAAGTCCTGCCCGTCGGCACCGTCATTTCCGGCGGCCCCGTCCTGTCCATCGGCTCCGGTAGGGCCGGTGGGGCCCTGGTCTCCTTCGCACGCGCCGATTGCGAACACGAGCATGCCCAGAAACAGTAGTCGTTTCATCGCTCAAATCCTTGAGAAGAGAAAACAGATACAAGAATCCTCTATACCCTGCGGGTGTCGGACCACGCCACCTCGAGATGCCTTTGGACATGAGCTGTCAGGTGTCGCCTCGGAAACGACGGAACTAATCGTTGCAAGAATCACGCGAACCGCGGGATTGGCTCACGAACGGGTCTCATCTCGGCTTGCTCCATTGGTTTGGGTCGAATCTCGGACCGGAGCCACGTGACGGTGTCAGACGTCTTGGCACATGGACGCGACATGTTAGGACACATTGTCCCGGAGGTTTCTGCGCGGTTAATCCCGATGTTCGGGCCGGCCCGCCGTTCGGCGCTTGCTTCTCCCCGGGAGTGACGCGACTTTTCGGGCCTCGTCACACGAACCCCACGGAATCAGGGATCACACTGATGCGGATACTCGCAGGGACCGACGATGGTCTGATGGTCATTCGCTGGATCGAGGGCGAGCGGAGCGGCCGCACGGTCGAGAAGCACTTCGAAGGTCGCCAGGTCTACCGGCTGGCTGCGACGGCGCACGGAATCTGGGCGGTCGTCCCGGAGGAAGGCATTTTTCGCAGCGGGGATCGTGGTGACAGCTTTGAGAGAGTCGCCGAGCGCCTTGGCGGAGCCATGATCCGGAGCCTCACGGTCTCCCCGCGAGATCCGTCCGTCATCTATGCCGGCACGGAGCCGGCGGGCCTGTTCGTGTCGAACAACGGCGGCGCCGACTGGGAGGAGCTGCCGGAGTTTCGGGTGCTCGGAGTCCGGGAGTCGTGGCGGGATTACGGCAAGCGGTCCGCACACGTGGAAACGATCGCCTGTGATCCGCATGAGCCTCGGCGCATCTACGTGGGTGTCGAGATCGGAGGGGTGTACCGTACCGACGACGGGGGTGCGAGCTGGACTCCGATTAACGAGGGGATCTTCGACGATATCCACGAACTCCAGGTGGACCCGTGGGACCCGAGCCGGGTGTTCGCGGCTACCGGTGGCGGGTTGCACATCAGCCGCGATCGTGGACTTCACTGGCGACGGCACGAGTCCGAGGTCGGAGAGCTGTACTGCACCCGGTTCGACCTGGTGTCACGCGGGGCCGACGTGTCCGATTCGCTGCAATCGAGACTGGTGCTGGCGACGACCGACAACACACCATCGGAGTGGGGCAGGCGCAGGGGGGACGCGAAAGCTCGCCTGTGGCTGAGTACGGACGGGGGAAACACCTGGGTGCCCGTCCAGCTGTCGGGCATTCGGGACAAGGGCGCGATCAGCGACGTCACGGCCGATCCCGCGACAGAGGGATCGGCGCTCATCGGCACATCATCCGGGAATCTGTACTTCGGTCGGGCGGCGGATCGGAAGTGGACACGGCTCATGTTCGGGATGCCTTCGATTCGGTCCCTGCTCGTGATCTGAACCACGATCTTTCGCCGTGACGCTGGTGTATGTACCATCGTGACGTATGGACTGCTCGATGGAGAGCGAGCCGCCGGAACGACCGGCGACCGGGCGTTCCATTCCTGAAGGAGAGCGTACTATGAGGCGGATCACTTCGTCGGCCATTTTCATGACCCTGCTGTTTGTCGGTGCAGGTGCACTGAACGCGCAGGAGAAGCCGGTCGTGCCCGTGCCCGAGCACGACATGGCGGGCAAGGACAACTGCGCCATGTGCCACGCGGAAGGCGTCATGGGCGCCACCAAGATGCCGGCGAGCCATGAGGGTCGTGACCAGAAAAGTTGCGTCGCCTGCCATTCGGCGGACTCACCGCTGCAGTCAGGCACTGCGCCGCCGGCGATTCCGCACGACCTGGAGGGTAAGGACAACTGCGCGATGTGCCATGCGGAAGGCGTCATGGGCGCCACCAAGATGCCTGAGAGTCACGGTGATGGCGTGGCTGGACAGTGCGTAGCCTGTCACCAGCCGGCGGGCTGACCAGGACGGAGCGTACAGTAGCAGAAAAGCAGGAAGCCCCGCGCGGCAAACGCCGCGCGGGGCTTCTTCACATCCCAGTCGGATCGAAGATCAGTGCGACTCACCTCCCGGCGCCGTTCCATGGCAGATCGTGCACGAACCCTTCGCCAGCTCCGCGTCCGCGTCGAAGTCCGGCCCGTGCGGGTTGATCCGGAAGCCCTCCACCGCCGAATGACAGCGCAGACAGCTGGTCTGTGAGTGACAGCTCGCGCAGCCATCCAGTCCCTGGCGAGCGGCCTTGCCGTGTGCCATGAACCAGTCCGGCGTGGCATCGTGGAACGCGGCGCCCGTCTGGTCGGCGACCGCGAAACCCTGCGTCGAGTGGCAGTCCCGGCAGAACACCTCGTTCGAGTGGCACTCGGAGCAGGTCTGCAGCTGCGCCGCCACCTCCGCGCCGTGACGCTGTACGAAGTCCGTCGGGTGGAATGACGGCCGTCCCGAACCGTCGTGGCAGTCCACGCAGTACGACTCGAAGTGACAGGCAGAGCACTTCGGGGTCGCCGACACGGCTGCCTGGCCATGCGCCACGGCGAAGTTCGGCGAGTGCCCGGGAATCGTGATGCTGAGGTCTTCCGGGGTCGCGGCCGCGGCCGTCGTGAAGTCCCCGGCGATCATCTCGTAGGTATCCACGTGACAGGTGGAACAGACCTCCTGCGTGTGACACACCGCGCAACTGGTCGACGACTCGGCCATCGCCGGTCCGTGGGCGAAGTCCCACTCGTCCACGTAGTGGCTGCCGGGAATTGGAGGATCCCAGGTCTTGCCCTCCATCAGGGAGGCGACCCGCGGATCGGTGCCCAGGGCCATGATCGCCGGGACGTTCTCCGCGTTCACGTGGCACAACTCGCAATTCTCGCGGGCGTGGCACACCGAGCAGCTCATCACGTCTTCGTTCGCGGTCGCACCGTGCGTCGAGATGAACTCCGGGGTCGAATGGCTCGGTGGCCGGGTAAACGCCGCGATTTGCGCCGTCGTGATGCCAGTGGCCTCCGTGAGTGGCAGGTGGCACTGGTAGCAGTCGTTGTCCTCGTCCCTATGACCTTCGGCCCCGGGTGCGTGACAGACCATGCAGTTGTCAAAGCTGGCTGCCCGGACCTGCATTTCCTCGCTGGTGCCCGGCACCTGGTGGCATGTGCCGCACGGAAGCTGCGGATGTCCGGGGTGCACGGAGCGCCGGTTGGTGGCCTCCGGCTCACCGGGTCCGTCCCAGCTTACCCGGGGAGCCGTCTGGCCGTCGTGGCAGGCCTGGCAGGTGGCGGGCTGCACGGACACGAACTGCGAAGCATCCCCGCTCTCGATCCCGGCGTGGCACGCCGTGCAGGTCGGAAACAACCCCTGATGCCTGGCGTGCGGGAAAGATTCCTGCCGGGGAAGCGACAGCAGCGCGCTCGCGCCGCCCACCAGAACCACGGTTACGATCAGAATCGCGCGCTTCATCAGTAGCCTCCGATCCCACGCATGGACGGGCGCGGCGTGGGCGAAGAGCCGAATCGCCATGCGATGGACAGGTGCGCCCTCGGTTGAGTCCAGGCCTCGCTCTGGGGCCGATTGTCGTAGGTGATCCGATACAGGCCGGCGCTGCCGCTCAACGTGAAGGTGGAGAGGTTCCACGAGCCGTCGATGCCGCCGCCGGAGCCGAGCTGCTCACCGATCCGGAATTCACCGAAGGTCTTGGTGGAGCTGCCGAACAGGGCGATCCTGGCATTGCCGCCGATCAATCGCCCGACGGTCAGGTCTCCGCCGTAGCGCGATGCGCCGAACCCGGTTTCGGATCGGTATCCGCCATCTACGAACCACGGACCGTTGACCCAATGGCCGCCGCCATACAGGCGCCAGCCGTCTTCCTTGATCGATACGTAGTCGAGCCCGGCATTCGTCTCGTCGTAGTCGCGGTATCCACCACCGACTTCGAACGACAGCCCGTCCTTGGGCGAGGTCCAGGTGAGCATCCCGCGACCTTCCGTATATGCAACCGGACTGAACGCACCCCAGATCGTCCAGTATTCGAAGAACGGCCGATAGTGACGTCCCTCCAGCACCAGGCCGAAGCCGGAACCGAACGGCGTCGACATCTGAATCCTGGCGAGATTGATTTCCTTGAATGCGAGGTCGTAGGTCACGGCTCCGTCGAGCGTGCTGTTTCCGACCAGTGCACGCAACGAGCCGCCGATCCGCTCTGTATACAGGCCCGTGTTGTCGGTCCTGATCTCCCTCTGGTACTGAACGTTGGCGGAAAAGTTGGTCCCGAAGTCGAGCGCGCCATCAAACCCGTAGATGTACGCCCGCTTGTTGGGTGCGTACTCGTCTGCCATCGTCAGCAGCTCCCCGTTGCGAGGCGCTACGAGGCCGATCCCGAGACTCCAGCCTCCGTATGCCTCCAGTCGGAGCGGTCCGAGTCCGCTCCACGCCAGTGAGCCACCGTCGAAGTTCTTGTAGCCGAGACTCCCCGAGCGCAGCATCCGGCCGCCCTGCACCCACCAGTCACCCTTCCGGTAGCCGATGTAGGCGGTGATCGCCTCGACCTCCTGCTCCGACCGGGGCCACGCGTCGTCACTGCCGAGCCGGCCGCGGACCTGGGCGTGGAATGCCAGGCCTTCGATTCCGGTCCACCCGACGAGTCGCAGGTCCTGGTAGATGGGATACACGGTGTCGGTCTCACCGCTGCCGAACCAGCGGCAGAAGTCACCGGTAACGCAGGTGACGACCGTACCGTCCTCCAGCTGCCGCTGAGCACCGGACCCCGATACCTGGCTCTCGGGAATGCTGTCCCGCTGCAGGCCCTGGAATCCGACGGCATCGCCCCGCACTCGAAGTTCGCCACGAACACCCTGGGCTAACAGGACAGTCGGCGCGAACAGGAGAACAGGGATTATGAGCGCGAGCTTACGGCAGTAGACGATCATATTGCCAGCTCCGGCATGTCTCAGGGTTCGAAACCCGAAGAGTCCCCGCGAATCAGATCAATCTTGCGGGTCTATGCGGTCGGTATCAAGGGTCGACCTCCTGACCAACGGAGGCCGGGACGGACTTCCGGTCGGCCCCGGCCCCGCAACGGTCTGCCCGGTCCGGCCTCAGCGGTAGCCGAAGACCATCGAATAGAGGATCAGGGCGATGACCAGCAGCCCGATCCCGAGCATCGTGAACCCGAACACCCGGAAGCCGTGCTCCACCTCCGTCGGGTACGGCTCTACGAGACGTTCCTCGAACTGCCCGGTCTCGATCATTCGTTTGTACTCGAGCGGCTTGTCACGCTTCATTTCTTCGATCGACACGTGTCCGGTGAAGATCACCGGGTCCATCGGGAACTTGTCCAGACGAAAGTGCGTGTTGAAGAAGTGGATCGTGAAGATGAACCCGACCGCCAGCAGCGCTTCATCGCTGTGAATGATCGTTGCGACGTTCACGAGCCACCCCGGAAGAACCATGGTGAAGAACTCGGGGAACCACAGGAACAACCCCGTGGAGCCGATAATGAACATCCCCCAGAACACCGCGAAGTAGTCGAACTTCTCCCAGTACGTGAACCGGCCGTACTCGGGTCTCGGACCCTTGCCGAAGAACCACTTGAACGAGCCCTTCAGGTCGATCAGGTCCTGCTTGTTGAACATCAGCGTGTTCGGTGCGTTGAAGATGAACCTCTTCCAGCTCTCCTTCGCCGCCCGTTTCTGCTTGAACACATCGACCAGGTGGACGGCGAAGATCACGATCATCGCCACGGCCCCGATCCTGTGCAGCGCCCCCATGCCCTCGAAGCCACCGGTGATGCTGGCGAAAAACTGCGCCCAGCCCATGTACGAAAACTTCAGGGCCATGCCGGTCAGAGCGAGAGTCATGAAGCTGAGGATCATGACGATGTGCAGGGTGCGCTGAAATGCGGTGAACCGTTCGTACACGCGCTTATCCGCACCCTCGGCGGGCTCGACCTCTTCGTGCTTCCATTCCTCGGGCGAGCGCCACAGCCGAAACAGCCAGGCGCCCGTATGCGTGAGGGCGAAGGTCAGTGTTCCCACCAGCAGCGCCGTCATGGCCCAGAAGGACCAGAACAGCCAGGGATACTTCTCCCGGTCGTGGTGTGTAGCGTGCGTCAGGTAGCCCGCGAAGCGCCGGTTGGCGCCCGGGTGACACTTAGCGCAGGTCTCGACGACATTGTCCCGGCTCAGCGTCGAGGCAGGTTCGGACGGCGGGAGGATGTTGTGCGTGCCGTGGCAATCGAAGCACTTGGCTGATCCCGCTCCCCCGAGCCGTGACACCTTGCCGTGATAGGTGTCGAAGAACGTCTCCGTCTCCTCTTCGTGGCAGGTGCCGCACTGGCTCATCATCAACATCCGGAAATTGTCCCGGTCCGTGCGGCTGATCGAGTGCGAAGTGTGACACTCCTCGCAGGTCGGGGAATGCGGCTCGGCGTCGTGCGAGAATTGGTTGTCCTCGGGCCAGTGGATGCTGGCGCGGAAGTCTTCCTCGATGCCGTGATGACATTCGCCGCAGGTGCTCGCGATGTTGTTCGGGTTCACTCGGGATTCCGGATCATCCGCCGGCCGCTGTGAGTGTGGCCCATGACAGTCCGTGCAGGTCGCGGTCACGAGCAGGCCGCTCTGCATCAGGCCCACGCCGTGCACACTCATCTCGTAACTCGCGACGATCGGAACGTCGTGCGCTACGCGGGCCGCGACCGTTTCGCCCTCCCGATGACACCGGGCGCAGAGCGCCGGGACGTTCTGCGGAAAGGTCGGAGACACCGGCTGCGTCTGACCAGTCGTCGAGTGCTTCTGGTGGCAGTCGAGGCATTGTGGAGCGTTCACATCGCCCGCGGCCGCCAGCCGACCGTGCGCCCCGCCGGAGTACTCGGTGACCGGCCCGGCATGGCAGATGGAGCAATCGACGGTCTGGTCCACGGTCTCGCACGGTCGCTCGTCGGCCAGCGCCGTGACCTGCGTGTGGCACTGGGCGCAGCCCGTGGTGGCATGCATCGACGCGTGGTACACCGCTTCGTCCACGAACATGGAAACCGTGTCGCCGGTAACCACGTCGGTTCCGATCAGCTCGGGGTCGGCATGACACTCGAGGCACTCGCCGATCGACACGCCCGTATCGTAGAACACACGGCGAATCAGATGCGGCTGGTGGCAGTCGACACACGCCGGGATCTTGTCCGGCTCCCGCTCCCACAGCTCGCCCTCGATCACCTGCTGGTGCACCTGCTCGATCATTGCGTGGCAGGCACGGCAGGTACCGGCGACGTTGTCCTTGTGAATGCTCGAGCGCGGGTCTTCGTGCGGGAGGATGAAGTGAGACGTGTGGCACGAGGTGCATACCGCGGTCACGCGGAGACCCTGCCGGAACAGGCCCTCACCGTGGATCGACAGGGAGTAGTTCTCGAGGATGTGGTCCTCGGAGATTTCGCTCCGCTCGGAGACCTCCGTACCCTCCCGGTGGCACGCACCGCAAAGGTACGGGACGTTGACCACGGCAGTGGGGCTCCGTTCGTCTTCGTTCGACAGGATGTCGTGCGTGCCGTGACAATCTGAACAGCTCGGAGCCAGCGGATCACCGCGCCCGGCGGCGACGCCGTGCAGAGACTCGGCGTGCTGCCGCGACTGGGTCCCGTGACAACGAGCGCAGGACACGGTGGGGCGCTGTTCGGAGTGCGGGAAGGTCATCCCCTGGTGACAGCTGAGGCACTCCATGCCCGAGTGCGCCGACCCCGCGAGCTCCTGAGCATCCACTACGAACCGGGCTCCGTCCTGTCGCGTTCCCCACAGAGAAGCGTCACCATGGCACGTGAGACACGTTTCACTGTCCTGCGCTCTGAGCGATTCGAATCCGCCGGATCCGAGCAGCAGGCCGACCGCGAGCGTGACGGAGATACCGAGGACGCGTACCTGGGGCGTCGGCAGGCGGGACTTCCCGGGCAGACGCGAACGGTGTGAGGTCGCGAACTGGGTCAACATCGATTCTCCAGGCTGTTCATTGACTTGCGGGTCCTATCGACTCAAACCGTGGTTTCGCCTCGCTGCTCGGCTTCCTTCTCAGCTTCGTACCAGCGCGGGTGATGGTGCTTCGCGTCTTCCTCTGACATCCGGCCATCCATAAAGGTAAAGCTCAGCGGGTACGCATCCGGGTGGAAGATCACGAAGAAGAAGTGCCACACGATGATCGCGAGCGTCGCCAGCCATGCCTCGTAGAAGTGGACGTTCTGCGACGCCGAGACGATCCAAGCCGGGGCCCAGCTGACGATCTCGGCAGGGAACCACAAGACGATTCCCGTGATCGCCATCAAGGCCGTGCCCCACACGAGCGCCCAGTACTCGGCCTTCTCCGCGTAGCCGAAGCGGGCGAAACGTGCCTGCTTCTTCGTCACTTCGAGGTGGAATCCGACGTTCGAGGCCAATTCCGTCACGTCGCGGGGACCGGGAGCCATATCGCGGATGAACCTCTGACCGTGCCGGAAGAGCGCGATCCATACGATATGCCAGAACGATCCGAGGATGAGGATCACGCCGGCCACTCTGTGGATGACGGCGCGAATCTCCTCCTGGAGACCGATCGACGCGAGCCCGCGCACCCACCAGGCGTCCGTGTAACGCAGTGCGAATCCGGTGATCACCAGCACGACGAATGACAGTACGAGAACGACGTGCTGCAGCACGTAGGACCGGGTTAGACGGACGAACGACGGCTCGGAGACATGCCGTCGGCGGGCCTGTCGCAGGTACCAGCCCATGATGATCACATTATGGATCAGCATGCCCCCGATCACCACGATGATCAGCCAGATATAGATCGTCCTGATGATGCGGTTCACAGGGTTCTTGTCTACGGACGCGGACACGTGGTCGTAGCTGCTCGCGAACGTCTCGTCAGCGGCCGGGTGACACTGCTGGCACGTCGCGACGACATTCTGTTGGCTGACGGTCGAAGCAGGATCGCTCCTCGGCAGGACCGAGTGCGCCGTGTGGCAGCTGGCGCAGGTCGCGACGTGCCCGTGCTCGAGCCTCGTCGCCCAGCCGTGGTAGCTGTCCGCGTACGAGCCGACGACGCCCTCCTGCATCCCGTACTTTTCGATGATCTCGGGATCGTCGTGGCACTCGGCGCACAGATCGAGCGCCATTTGCGAATCGCTGGTCCGGGCGTCCGGGTCGTCATGCGCCAGGATGTGGTGCTCGCCGTGACAGTCGGTGCAGGTGGGGCTGTCTCCGTAACCGGCCTCGAAGGCGCGGCCGTGGATCGAGGCCATGTACTCGTCGACGAGCTCGGTATGACAGTTCCCGCACGTCGTCGAGACGTTATGCCGGTTGATCCGGGAGCGAGCGTCTTGCGCGCCACGCATGTCGTGGATGCCGTGGCAGTCCGTGCAGTTCGCGGCTCCGAGAACCTCGTTCAGGCCGTGCACGGAGGTTGCGAACCCCTCGAAAGTCCTGGGGGGAGCGAGACCACCGTTCGTATCGCCGGTGAAGTCATGACTGTGACATTCGGCACACAACCGCGCCGTGTTCGCGTGACTCGACCTGGAGAGCGGATCGGTGCTGTGGCGGACGTCGTGCATGCCATGGCAGTCGGTGCATGAGGGAGCGGCCGTGTTCCCACGCGCACGGGCATAGCCATGCAGGCTGGCCTCATACTGCTCCGCGATGTTCGAATGGCAGGCGCCGCACTCGGTGACCGGCGGGTCCTCCGGGTGGGGGAACGCCAGGCCGGCGTGACAGGTCGTGCAGGGCATGCCGGCCTCTCCGTGCACGGACCCCTCGTAGCTCTCCGAAGTGACCACGAGTCGGGCCGAGTCCTGCGAGCCGGTGAAGTTGGAGGCCTCACCGTGGCACATCAGGCAGGGCTCGGCTTCCTGCGCTCCGGCGGGCAGCGCCGCCAGGTGCAGAAGGCAGAGGCCGGCGACGGCGAGGAAGAGCGGGAACTGTATCTTCGACATGGCTATGAATCCTGAGTTTGGGCCACCCTCGGATTCAGCACCAATCGTGCCCGGGACCCGGCGTCGGCCGCATCACGTGCCGCGGAGGCTCTCCATCCGACCGGGAATGAAAAACGGCCCGGATATCCGGGCCGTTTTGCCGGTCGCCTGCCGTGTCGGGGAAGAGGACCTGTGTACTAGTCCCCCGTAGACGTCGGAATTGACGGGACTATGTGGCACACCGCGCAGGGGCGTTCCGGGTAGTGCGCCTCCCGACCCGTGTGACACACCGCGCAGGTCTCTCGCGTCCACCGATCGATCCACTCGCTGCTCTCCCCGTGACACCCGGTGCAGCCGGCGACGTGAACCTGGTTGGGATGCTCCGGCGTCGTGCCGACCCGGTGACAGGCCACGCAGGTGGATTCGGGCTTGTGATGTTCGGAGTGACACGCCACGCAATCAATGTTGCTGGCGGTCATCGTAGCACCGATGTGGCAGGTCGTGCAGGGCAGTCCCGCGCCTCCGTGCAATGCGTGGTCGAAGTCACCGACTTCGTGCGCCAGGATCGCCTGCGGAGCCGCGATGCCGTCGGCGTGGCACACCGAGCAGCTGGCCCCGGACGACCGGTTATGATGACAGTCGTTGCACGCAGCGACGCCCTCGAGCTTCATTCCCCCGTGCTGCTCCAACGGCGTGTGGCAGAACGCGCAGTCGAGATTCGCCCGCTTGAGATGCGGGGTGTGAGTGAACCGTCTGCCGTTCCAGGTTCCGGACTGGCTCTCGATTCCCTCGTGGCACTGCATGCAGGGATTGCCCGACGGGGCGGCGGCTTCCTGGGCGGCTCCATTGGAGGCCGACCCGAACGTCAGGAGAAGCGCTGCGGCCGGCGCAGCGAGACGCCTGATGCACGCGCTACGCCGGCGGTGCGTCTGACCGGCGCCACCGCCCGTGGCGGATCTCACGGAAGACTCACTCCATATTCGTCTTCCACCGCGTCGATGCTGGCCTCGAGAAGGGCCGGGATCAGACGCGGGTTATGCGTGGCGGATCCCTTGTAGTCGCCGCCGTGATACGCGAGGTGGTAATTGAAGTAGGCTCCCTCGGCGACGGTAAAGGTCGGGTTGTTGGCATCGATCTCGCCGCCCTCTTCGCCCAGGCCCGGATCGACGATCAACAGCAAGGCCAGCAGCTCCTCGGCCGCCGGCCGGATCTGGTTCTCGACCTTGTTGTAGAGCAGAAGCATCGGACCCTCGGTGTTGCCGTGGCAGGGCCCGCCGGTGCAGCCGTTCCAGCTGCGAGCGGTCTGAGAGACCTCGCAGTCGGTCTCTCCATTCGGGATCCCGTTCTCGTCGAGGCAGGGAATCGCCTGGAACGTGTGGCCCACCGCCAGGAAGGAGAAGTCACCGGTGACTTCGTCTGTCACCTCGAACGGCTCGACGTGACACCTGGCGCACAGCGTCTGGTTCACATCTGAACCGTGCGCGGTGATGATCGTTCCGGGAGCGAAATCGGCGCCCGGAGGGAACCAGCCGGCCGCGCCTTTCAGAAGCTCGGACTCCGGCGAATGAGGCTCCAGTCCGTGCGAAGAATTGGCATCCGGCACCGACCGCCGGTTGTGACACCGGGCGCACAGGTGGAGGGTGATGCTCGTCGTCGTGACCGGGAATCGCAGCTGACCGGCGAACGTCGCGTCGTGGGCCGAATGGCACACGCTGCACACGACCGGAAGCGGTTCCTCGGAGAACTTCTCCTCGTAGTCCGCCCGTACGCCCCATTCGAGCAGCGTGCCCTGGCCCCGGTGACAGCCGGCGCACTCCGGATCGGACGCGGCAAAATCAACCACCGTCGCGTGCCGGGACAGCGACCATTGCTCCACGAACGGGTGGTGGGTTCCGTTGTGGCACTGCGCGCAATTCAGATAGGTGCCGTCTGCAGCGAGTACCGCGATGGAGGGCGTCGGCTGGGTAGCCGTCGGGTCGATCAGGTGCTCGCTGCCCGCGCCGTGACAGCTCTCGCACTGCACGTCCTCGAACCGGTCGCTGCCAGTGGACGTATAGCCGCTCGGATCCGTCGCCGCGTTTCCGAGTTGGGACACCGTGTGACACCCCTCGCACAATTCCTGCGCGTGTCCGCTCGCCTGCAGCGTTTCCCAGGCGTGGGAGTGCTTCGTCCCGCTCCACATTGCCTGGGGCTGTGCGTGACAGTTTCCGCAAACGGTCTGTCCCGTCTCGACGTTGGCGTACCCGATCATGCCGTTAGCGGCCGCCGGCGGGTCTGTGCCCTCGGGACGGTCATCTCCATACACACTGTCCTGGTCGAGGCAGGCGCTGAAGACGGGGAGCAGCAGGAAGACGGAACCGAACGAAATCGCACGGAACATTCTCGAATCAGTCATCAGGAGGCACCCTCTCTCAGGGTCGAACTGCAGGGTTCTACGACTCAACGCATCGCACGATTAACCTTACCGAAAGGGCTCGATTCTGCAACAGGTTGTCAATCGCTGGCCCCTTCCTCGTATCGCTGCTTGAGACGCTCCACCACTTCCGGGTCGGCGAGCGTCGTCATGTCGCCGAGTGCACGCCCGTCGGCAATGTCGCGCAGGAGTCGCCGCATGATCTTTCCGCTCCGGGTTTTCGGGAGGTCGGCGGTGATGATCAGGTCCGCCGGCCGGGCGATCGCTCCGATTTGTTTCGCTACGTGGTCCCGCAGTTCTTCGCTCAGTGCAGGGCCTGGTTCGATGCCCTCTTTCAGCGACACGAACGCCGCGATCGCCTGTCCCTTGATCTCGTCTGCGCGGCCCACGACGGCGGCCTCCGCCACCGCAGGGTGATCCACCAGCGCCGACTCGACCTCCATGGTGCCGATCCGGTGCCCGGCGACGTTCAGGACGTCGTCCACCCGGCCCATGATCCAGAAGTAGCCGTCGTCGTCCACGCGGGCTCCGTCACCCGGAAAATATACCCCCTCGAACTTCGACCAGTAGGTTTCCCGGTAGCGTTGCTCGTCCCCCCAGATTCCGCGGAGCATCGAGGGCCATGGAGAAGTAATGGCCAGGTATCCGGATTCGGCTTCCTCGCCGTCCACGTTCAGGATCGTCGCATCGATGCCCGGGAACGCGACAGTCGCCGAGCCTGGCTTCGTGGTTGTCGCGCCTGGCAGCGGCGTGATCATGATCGCGCCGGTTTCCGTCTGCCACCACGTGTCGACGATCGGACATCGCCCACCGCCGATCACTCGCTGGTACCAGGTCCACGCCTCGGGATTGATCGGCTCACCGACGGTGCCCAGCAGGCGCAGCGCAGAGAGGTTCGAACGCCCGGGCCATTCTTCGCCCCATTTCATGAACGCCCGGATCGCAGTAGGCGCCGTGTAGAGCACGGTCACGCCGTACTTTTCGCACAGTTCCCAGAACCGTCCCCGATCGGGCCAGTCCGGGGCGCCCTCGTACATCATGATCGTCGCGCCCAGGGCCAGCGGCCCGTAAACGATGTACGAGTGGCCGGTGATCCAGCCAATGTCCGCCGTGCACCAGTAGACGTCCTCGTCCTTCAGGTCGAATACCCACTTCGTGGTGGCGGCGACCTGTGTCAGGTAGCCACCGGTCGTATGCACGATCCCCTTCGGCTGACCGGTGGTGCCCGAGGTGTAGAGAATGAACAGCGGATCCTCGGCGTCCATCTCTTCGGCCGGACAATCGGCGGACGCCTCCTGGATCAGGCGGTGATACCAGTGGTCGCGCCCCTCGACGACGTGGGTGAAGCTCTCGTCGCCATCGCCGCCGCCTCGCCGGCGAACAATCACGACGCTTTCCACGAAGTCCAGCCCCTCGATCGCTTCGTCCGTCATCCGCTTCAGGGGAACGATCTGTCCTCGGCGATACCCGCCATCCGCGGTGATTACGACTTTCGCCCCCGCATCGACGATCCGATCCCTGAGCGAACGCGCCGAGAAGCCGCCGAACACCACCGAGTGCGGTGCGCCCAGCCGGGCGCAGGCCAGCATCGCGACAGCGGCTTCGGGCAACATCGGCATGTAGATCGCGACGCGGTCGCCGCGCTTCACGCCGAGTGAGCGGAGCGCGTTGGCGAACAAGCATACTTCGCGGTGGAGCTGCCTGTAGGTGAGGACCTTCCGATCGCCGGGCTCGCCCTCCCAGATCAGGGCCGCCTTGTTCGCGCGCCAGGTCTCGATGTGCCGATCGAGGCAGTTGTAAGCCACGTTCAGGCTTCCGCCGACGAACCACTTCGCGAACGGGGCTTCCCACTCGAGCACCTTGTTCCACGGCTTGAACCAGTGTAGCTCGCGGGCCCATCCCTCCCAGAAGCTCTCACGGTCGCGCGCCGCTTCCTCGTACGGCGTCTGATCCCGGACGAGTGCGTGCTCCTGAAATCCCAGAGGTGGATCGAACCGACGCTCCTCTCGCAGGAGTACGTCGATTTCCCTTTGCTGGCCGTCGCTCATTCGGTCCTCCGCTCTGATGTCCACACGATGACGGCTCAAGACTGATCTCCCTGCGGACCCGCGCGCAAGCGAAACCCCCGGACGGCATTGCCGTCCGGGGGTTGGATTTTCTGTCGCTCGATGCGGTCTCCCGCCTGGATCATCCCATCGGGTCAGCCGTGAAGCCGAGGTATGTCATGACCACGATGTAGACCAGAATCGCGATGCCAATCCAGGTGAACAGGGGACTTGGCTTACCCTTTGCCGCATTCCGATCGAGAAATGGAATCAGAAACAGGAATACTCCACCTAGTGCGAACGCCATGATGCCCACCAGTTCTCCCTCGATGCCCAGGATGTGCGCTGGAAGGAGCTTCAGCTGATGGAACATGAACATGAAGTACCATTCCGGCTTGATTCCCGCGGGCGCAGGGGCGAACGGATCGGCCTTCACTCCCAGGTGGGCGGGCAGGAATGCGGCGAGCGTGGCCAGCAGTGCGACGGCGACGAGCCACCCGATGGCGTCGCGCAGGAAGAAGTTGGGAACGAACTTCATCGCTCTCTTTGGCGACCCGCTGTTCTCGATGGACGGGGGCACGCTCATTCCCAGCTTCTGGACCAGGAGGAGGTGGAGCCCGAGAAACGCGAATCCTATGGCCGGCAGGATCGCGACGTGGACGCCATAGAATCGTGTGAGGGTCGCACCTGTCACGTCGGTTCCGCCGCGAGCGATCTTGAGCGCAAAGTCCCCGACCAACGGAAAGACGCCTAAGATTTCCGTGCCGACTCTGGTCGCGAAGTACGCGAGCTCGTTCCAGGGAAGCAGGTACCCGGTGAACCCGAATGCGAGCGCCAGGGCCAGGAGAATCACCCCCGAGAACCAGGTGAGCTCTCGGGGCGGCCGGTAGGCCTTCATGAACAGGACGCTGAACAGGTGGATGAACGCCATCAAGATCATCAAGTTCGCGGCCCAGTGGTGGATCGATCGAACCAGCCACCCGAATTTCACGTCGGTCATCAGGAACTGGACGGACTCGTACGCCTCATCTGCACTCGGCCGATAGTAAATGAGCAGGAGAATTCCGGTAGCGATCTGCACCACGTACAGGAAGAGCGTCATTCCCCCCATGTAGTACCAGATCGAGTGTTTGTGGACCGGAACTTCCTTCTTCCGGGCGAGTGAGACGGCCGGAGCCAGACCTATGCGCTGGTCAAGCCAATTCCAGATCGCAGAAAGACGAGACTCGTTGTTCTCCATGCTCCTCACGCCTTCAGACTGACGACGATCTGATCGCCCCGGACGTTCACGTCATATGTATCGAGCGGACGGGGCGGCGGGCCCTGAACGTTCCTGCCATTCAGGTCGAAGAAGCCGTTGTGGCACGCGCACCAGATCCGCGACTCATCAGTCCTGTACTGCACAGTGCAGGAGAGGTGGGTGCACTCGGCCGAGAACGCCCGCAGCTCGCCGGTCGGTGTTCGAACGAGAAGGCCGGGCCGATTCCCGAACCGGAATTGCTTTCCCTCGTTGGCTCCGATCTCGGCCGGAGTGAACGGCAATGTCACGCTGGAGGTGGCCGACTCCGCCTCTGCTGGTGGCACGATGAACCGGACGACGGGATAGAAGGCCGAGACGGCGAAAGCGCCGGCGCTCGTTCCCAGGAGCCAGTTGACGAAGCCCCTCCGGCTCTCAGCGGTTGGACGGTCTGATTCGGACATGACGAACTCCTGTCAAGCTCGGCCAGGCGAGTCGGCGGGGCCGGACTCTATCTGCCGGACCTTGAGGACGAGAGCGAGGATGAGTATCAGGATGACTGCTACGGACGCGATAAGACCCATTCGACGAACACGAAGATCCTGCAACGCGGACTGTCCTTCTTCGAGACTCGTGCGCGCAATTTCGCGACCCGGCGCGAGCGCTTCCGTCACGGCATCCGGTGAAAACGAATGCATTGCGGCACGCCCCATGATGAGTGCGCTGCGCGAGTCAGTCAGGTCCGACTGGGCGGCGCTGACCTCCATGCCCGCCTGCTCCGCCTCGTGGAGCACAATTGCCGCTGCCTCGATCTCGGAGACGAGCGAGTCGATTCCGGCGCGCATAGCCATCGCAGCGCTGCCCCCACGGTCGCTGTCTGAATGACAGGTGGTGCACACTGCACCGTCTCCAAGCCCGAGGAGGGAATCTCCTGCCTCCCGGATCTCGTGATTGCTGTGACAGGTGGCACAGCCGGGCATTCCCAGAGCCGCGAACGTCTGCGCGTGGCGGCTTTCTCCGTACTGCTCGGCCATCACAGCGTGACACTGGCCGCAGACATTGCCCACCCAGGAGAGACCCGGTGGCGCCGCTCCGTGGTTTCCATGACAGTCGTTGCAGGTTGGCGCAGAATGGTCTCCGCCTTCGACCAGTGCCTCGTGATGCACAGAACGCGCGTAATTCTCATGCTGATCGACGGGAATGTCGTAGGGTCCCATCCGGGCAGCGTCGTCGTGACACCGACCACACGTAGAAGCAACGGTCGGCGGGTAAACAGTCGACTTCGGGTCCGAGGCCGGTCTGATGCCGTGCGGAGCGTGACAATCCGCGCAGGTCGCGACCGCCGTGTCTCCGGCGGCGGCGAGTCGCTGGCCGTGACGCGACGTCCAGTACTCCGCAACCTGGTCGACACGCAGCGACGGGTTGAACTGACGCATGAACTCGCCGTCCGAATGACACCGACCGCAAACCGCGATGACTTCCTCTCCCCGGGGAGCTCCGATGAACCCGAGCGCCGGGTCCATTCCTCCCGGCCCGGCGATCGAGGCATCGCCGCCATGACAGTCCACGCACCCGAATCCAGCCGCCGCATGGATGTCTGCTTCGAAATGCCCCACGGGGCCTGCCAGTGGCTCGGAGTCGAGCGCCCGGTGGCATTCGACGCACATGTCCGAGGAGTCCTGTGCGAGCACCTCCGGCGCTCCGCCAAGGACGAGAGCGACGACGACTGCGGCAGCGGTCACGTTCCTGTTCATTGGGATGCCGCTCCGAGGAGTTCGAGAAGATCGACCCGGCCTCTCCGAGGGACGGTGTATCCGTCTCCGAAGTCCTTAAGGCGCATGTGGCTCGGGTTCGATCGTAAACACCGGCTCAATGGAGTGTGACAGAAACCATACTAGGCACGTGTTGCGGCCGGCGCGAGTGCACCAGAAAGCAAGCGACCTCCGCCGCTAGGTGTCCAACTCCTCGATTCCGTCATGGTGGCCACCCGTGCTATCCGACCATAGCTTAAACGTTCGTCAAGTCCTGCGTCAGCCTTCGGCGGTGGGGAGACTGGCGAACCTGATTCGCGGCAATCGCTCTCAATCCGGACAGAATACGATGAGTTCCTCCGAACGCGGCTTCGAATCGCTGCTGATCACCGGACTCCTGGTGCTGCTCGGTCTGATGCTGAGCCTGTTCGC
>JAENXO010000542.1 GCA_016649455.1 Gemmatimonadota bacterium
AACAGGCGATGACGGTTGAGAGCGCTGCTACCGCGAAACGAAGTACAGAACGGGACAGGATGCGCATGAGCTGGCCTCGCTGAGGAGTGATGAACGGATAGGATAGACTGGCGGCGCCCGCGTGTCGACACGCGGGCGCCGACCTTGTCAGGGGAGACATACCCGAGATACTCATGCAGCCCGAAGCGTGTCGACCGGTGCGGACCAGGTGAGGAGAAGCGATGTCTGTATACAAGATCGTCGATGTGAAGGTCAGCGACCCGGCAAAATACGAAGTCTACAAGTCAGGAGTCTCTTCGCTGATCGCTAAGCACGGCGGAGAATTCCTGGTGCGTGGAGGTGACTTCGAGGTGCTCGAAGGTGATTGGCAACCCAGTCGCCTGGTCCTGTTTCGATTCCCCGACCGGGAGAGCGTGCGTGCGCTGTATGCCGATCCCGATTACCAGGACCTACGGGCTCTTCGGCACAGCGTCGCCGAAACCAGCATCGTCGTCGTGGACGGGGTATGACTTCCCGTCTCCTTCGGAAATCGACGACCGGGCGGAGCTGTGCAGCCTGATCTGAGCGCACTGCGCGAAGCCGCGTCGAGCTCTGATATCATGGCTCCCGAAGTGTCTGGCTGGACGGTAGGGATGCACGTCCAGCACTGCTGCCTGACGATGATCGGTGTGTGCAGAGTCCTGATCGATTCCGCCCCGCCGCTCCCCGACCGTCGCTTCTCATTGCTCACGACACTGATATTCCTGGCAGGCCGGATCCCTCGGGGCCGGGCGCAGGCGCCGAAGCAGGTCCTCCCCGTCGCAGGCGTTTCCGGGGACCAACTGGTGGCGTTGCTTGATGAGTCGCAGCAGTTGCTGGAGTCTGTCCGGGCCGCCCGGGCCGACTCGTGGTTCCGACACTTCAGGTTTGGAGTACTGGACCGTGATCAGACCCTGAAATTCATCGGAATTCACAACGGGCACCACTCGCGAATTATCTTGGAAATCCTGGCCGCCGAGGGAGCCGGGACGAATTCCTCGAACGAGGTGACAGGATGAGAGTCTTGATCGTAGGGGCTTCTGGTACGATCGGCCGGGCAGTGACAACAGAACTCGGGCAACGCCACGACGTAGTAACCGCCGGGCGGAATTCCGGCGACGTTCAGCTGGACATCACCGACAGCGAGTCCATTCGGGCAGCCTTCGCCGCGGCAGGGCCGCTTGACGCAGTCGTGTCCACGACTGGAACGGTCAGATTCGCTCCGTTCTCCGAGCTGGATGCCGCTGGTTACGAGATCGGACTCCGGGACAAGCTCATGGGCCAGGTCAACCTGGTGCTGATCGGACGCGACTCGATATCGGATGGCGGCTCGTTCACGCTCACGACGGGAGTGCTCGACCGCGAGCCGATCGTCGCCGGCTCATCTGCGTCCATGGTGAATGGCGCGATTAACGCGTTCGTTGGAGCAGCAGCGATCGAGATGCCGAGGGGGCAGCGGATCAACGCCGTCAGCCCGGGTGTCATACAGGAAGCGATGGAGGCCTACGCGCCTTACTTTCGCGGCTTCGAATCGGTGCCCGCTGCCAGGGCGGCGCTGGCATATTCGAAGAGCGTCGAAGGTGCACGGACGGGTGTTGTGTTTCGGGTGGAGTGAGGAACTCTTGTTCCGCATTTGCATCTGGCTGGAATCCCTGAACTGAGAAATTCGCGTGAATAGAGTGTTTTCGATGACACCGCGGGCTACGGCGGTATTCCTGGTCCTCGCGGTGGGTTGTTCGTCCTCAGACGAGCTGCCTCCCGAGCAACGGTCGGAAATCGTGGTACGTGGCGATACGACGTTCGTCACCATCCCGGCCGAGTGGTCTCCTCCGACGGCCAATGCGAAGGTCGAGGTCGTGCTCCAGGGCGACGAACTCTGGCGCCCGACGGGAATCGCACGTGCGGGGAATCGTGTAGTGGTCGCGGATCAGGTTCAGCTCCACGTGCTGGAGGATGACGGATCGCTCGTTGCGACGACCGGCGGATTCGGAGACGCCCCCGGCGAGTTCGGGA
>JAENXO010000474.1 GCA_016649455.1 Gemmatimonadota bacterium
CCCGCTGTTTCTCGGGTTCATCGCGATCGTCGCGATCGTGTCGCTGGCGCTGATCGGCTGGAGGTCGGACAGGCTGCACGCCCCGGGGCACCTGGATGGCGTGGTGTCGCGTGAGAGCGCGTTCATTCTCAACAACCTGCTTTTCGTGGCGTTCACGTTCACCGTGCTGCTGGGCACGACGTTCCCGCTCATCGTCGAGGCGATCAATCAGAATCGGGTGAGCGTCGGGCCGCCGTACTTCAACAAGGTCTCGATTCCGATCGGCCTGCTGCTCCTTTTCCTGATGGGCATCGGGCCGGCGCTTCCGTGGCGACGGACCACGCCGGAAAAGCTGCGGCGCACGTTTATCGTGCCGGTGCTCGTCGGTCTCGCTTCGTTCGCCGTGGTGTTCGCGCTCGGAATGCGGGAGGTGTGGCCCCTGGTCACGATCGGGTTCGCCGGTTTCGTCATGGCCACGATCGTGGAGGAATTCCGCAAGGGAATCAGCGCCAGGAAGCGAATCTCGGGCGTCTCGACTCCGGTGGCGTTCTGGCAGATCCTCACCCGCAACAACCGCCGCTACGGTGGCTACGTCGTGCACACGGGGATCGTGGTGATCATCGTCGCACTGGCGATTTCAGGCACGTGGCGCTCCGAGCGGGAAGTGACCCTCAACCAGGGCGAGCACATGGTGCTCGGCGACTACGTGGTTCAGTTCGACGAGGTGTGGGGCGAGCAGCAGGCGCAGCGGTTCGTGGTCGGAAGCACGTTTACCGTGTTCCGCGAGGGGAAGAACCTGGGCCAGCTCCAGCCCCGCATGAACTACTACACCGGTTCGCAGCAGCCGATCGCCACGCCTGCGGTCCGATCCAGTTTGAAAGAAGACCTGTATCTGACGCTCATGGCGTTCGACCAGGAGCGCGGTGCGTACGCCACGGTTCGTGCGATTCTCAATCCGGCAGTTCCGTGGTTGTGGATCGGCGGCATGATCGTGGCTCTCGGCGGTATTCTCGCCGTGGCGCCCCAGCGCGGGGCCGGACGTCCAGTCGTTTCCACCAGCCTGGAAGAATTGGCGGCCGCGCCGCCGGTCGAAGAACCGGTATCGGTCTGACGGTAATACGATCATGAGGAAGCATCTGACCTGGATTCTGCCACTGGCGGCACTGCCCGCCCTGTGGTTGCTGTTTCAGGGCATGAGCGTGGACAAGTACACGCTTCCATCGCCCCTCGAAGGGAACGTCGCACCGACTTTCGTGCTGCAGACGATGGACGGAGACACGATCGATCTCGCCGATCTGAGCGGAAAGGCGGTCGTTCTGAACTTCTGGGCATCCTGGTGCATTCCGTGCCGCCAGGAGCACGACGTGCTCAAGTTGACGGAGGCGACGTACGACCCGGAGCAGGCGCTCGTCCTCGGCGTGGTCTACCAGGACACCGAGGAGAACGCGAGGCGATTCCTCGCCGCCCTCGGCGGGGACTGGACTCAACTGCTCGATCCGACGCAGCGTACCGCGATCGACTACGGAGTGTACGGCGTTCCCGAGACGTTCTTCATCAGCCCGGACGGGCAGATCGCCCGCAAGAAGGTCGGTCCGGTCACCTGGGATATCGTCCAGCCGACGCTCGACTCACTGATCGCGGCAGGCACTCCCGCAGCTGCCGTCGTCGGAGGTTCACCATGAACCGCCGGGAGGCCGGGCGGAAGATCGCCGCGTTGCTGACCCTGGCGGCGTTCGGCGCCGGGATGGCCACGCCCGCCTCGGCCCAGGTATCTCAGCCCAGGCCTCCTCCTTCGATAGAGGATCCGGCCTTGATGGATCGGGATGCGGAGGAGCTGGACGCCCGCGCCGCCGAGATCGCGGCCGAGCTGCGCTGCCCGGTGTGCCGCAATCAGTCCGTGGTCGAGTCGAACGCGGAGCTGTCGCGCGAGATGCAGGCCCTCGTCCGTGAGCGCCTCGTCGCCGGGGATACGCCGGACGAAGTGAAGGAATACTTCGTGAGCCGCTACGGAGAGTGGATTCTGCTCGAACCGCAGCGCAGGGGCATCAACTGGCTCGTGTGGGGCCTGCCGTTCGTGGTGTTGATCTCGGGCGGCGTGCTCGCAGTCACGCTGCTTCGTCGATGGGCGGCTTCGACCCCTGACGAAGACTCGGACGGTGAGTCGAGCGCGGCCGCTCTGACGCCCGAAAACGAGCGCTGGCTGCAGGAAGCATTACGCGATAGCTGACCCGGTCTGAAAGAAGGAACCCGACCGGGTTCTCTCGGTATCATGTCGGTTTGGAGGTGAGGATTCGAGCGCCGGCGACCCAGGTGGGTCGTGGATCGACGCTCTCTTCGTCTCGTCTGAACAGCGACGGGAGGAACATGTTCTTCGACGCACGTGCTCTTGATTCATTTGACCAGTATCTCCAGGACGTTGAGCGGTATCCTCTCATCGAGAACCCGGAGAAGGA
>JAENXO010000195.1 GCA_016649455.1 Gemmatimonadota bacterium
CAGGTCCGACACCGCGATCACGACGTGATCGACTGATATCCCGGACCCGGGAGTCCGGCAGAGTTCGTGTGACGTCTGCGCGGAAAGCGGGCCCGCGACAAGAAATGGCACCACGCGCAGCAAGACGGCGCGAGCCGAAATCCAACGTCGTCGGCGCATCAGTCGGGCGCGAACAGGCTTTCCGTCCCGTCCGCGTGAAGGCGGCGGACTCGAGCCTGGTTGGAGCCCGACCATTCCAGGATCCACAGGGCGCCGTCATCGGAGACCATTCCACCGACGAGCGACCAGTGAACGAAGCCTTCGAGACCGGCCAGCGAGACGGTCCGGACCAGCCCTTCGGCTTCGTCCAGCACCTCCACCACCCGCTCGGAGCGTCTCAGCACATACGTCAGTCCGGCCGAGTCCCGGTTGAAGCCGTAATCGTGGAAGTCGTCCGGGAAACCTTCTCGCCACGGAATCTGATCGCTGAGCTCGCCGTTGGGCGCGAGTTTCCACACGCGGTGCCGGTAGGCCTCCCCGACATTCGTGACGTCCTCACCGTACAGGGTCGCCGGGCCGAGCCACAGCTCGTGCGTGTGAACCCGGGGCACCGCGATCGCGGTGGTGCCGTCCGGCCGCAGGACCCACACGTTAGTCAGATCGCTGAAATAGAGGTTTCCCCTGCTGTCCATGACGAGCACGGTGGACGGACGCGCGATGACGAGAGACGCCGTGGCAAGCACCGCTACCAGGAAGAATGCTGCAGCCAGCATTCTGGGTAGTCTCATGCGCTGTCATCCTCCCTGGACTCTCGGCGAGCGACGAATACGGACACCCGCGTCTGCCCCCCCACGTCATAGTGCTTCGCTTTGCCCGGGATGTGATGATCTCGATCGTGCTCCACCGTCAGAATCCTGCTGAACGGTACGCGCAGCCACTGTTCCACGACTCGGTCCAGCTTCCGCGAGCCATACGGCGGGTCGGCGAACGCGACGTCATAGGCCCCCGAATCGAGTGCTTCTACGAACGGAATCGCGTCGAGCTTGAAGATGCGTGCCTTCTTGCGCAGCCGAAAAGTGGCCACGTTCGCCTTGAGCGCGTGCAGGCTGGCCGGCCCGTTCTCCACGAAATCGACTCGCCCCGCGCCCCGGGACATCGCCTCGAGACCAAGCGCCCCGGTTCCCGCGAACAGGTCCAGGACGCTGGCTCCCTCCAATTCGGGTTCCAGCAAGGAAAGCCATCGGTCCCGGACCGGCTCGGCAGTCGGCCGGACGCCAGCGCCCGGTGAAACGAGATCCCTCCCGGCCCAGCGCCCTCCAACGATCCTCACGATCTGGCCTCCCCACTCACACGAAGGACTCGACAGCCGATACCCAGGCCTCAGGCTGCTCGAGGTGAACGGTGTGTCCGGCATTCGGGACCACCTCGAGCCGGGCATCCGGCAGCGCCTCGAGCATTCGCTCGTTCGTGCGGGCGAACTTCTGGTCCTCCTGGCCGGCGATCAGCAGGGTCGGAACGGCCACGTGCTCCAGTGCGTCCCATAGCGACGGCTGCATTCCGGTCCCGAGCCCCCGCAGACAGGCCGCGAGCGATTCGGGGCGGTTCGTCATCCGGCGTCTGCGCAACTCGGCACGGTCTGCCGGTGCGAGTCTCCGTTGAGTCGCGAACAGCGGGTGATCCTCCCACTCACTGACGAACGCTCCGATCTCGTTGGACTCGATCCGGCGTGCGAGAAGCTCGTCGGACGACCTCCGCTCGACACGCTCTACTTCCGTGGCCAGCCCGGGTGACGCGCTTTCCAGAACCAGCTTCGACACTCGGTCCGGAACAAACAACCCCGCGCCGAGGGCCAACCGCCCCCCCATCGAGTACCCGACCCATACAGCCGATGCGACTTCGAGAACGTCGAGCAGGTCCGCGAGATCCGCTACGATTGCAGCGAACGCGAACCGACCTGGATCGACCGGTACGTCACTCTCCCCGTGTCCCGGTAGATCTACGGCAATCAGGCGACGACCGACGGACAGCCGTTCGAGCAAGGGCTCACCCCACGACTCCGATGATCCGCTGAATCCGTGCAGCAGCAGCACAGGCGGAGAGGAGCCGTCCGATCCGATATCGCGGACGCCGATCCGAAGACCATCACGCAGCGTGACGATCACGCGATGTTCCGATCGCCGATTGAATCACCCTGGTTGGCGGCGCCGCGACCCCAGGCACTTGTGAGCATTACGAGAGCTATTCCGTAGCATGCCGCGAGCAACAGATCGTGAACTGGAAAGCCGGATACCAACGCAAGGCTGATGACGAGTGAAATGCCGACCAGGCTCGCGATCACTGACCAGCCGGACGCATCCCGGCACCGTTTCGAGCTGACGACCAGCGCCGGTGCTGCCGCTGCGTGAATGAGCGCCAGGTCGTGATAGTTCATGTGTGGAGCAAAGGCGACTGCCAGGACGACTGCGATTCCGAGATCCACCAGATTCGGTCCACCGTTCCGGCCGCGGCGATCCCACAGGACGCATAGCCCGGCAGTCATCCCCAGCCAGAGTCCCCACCCGAGAAAACGCGAAACCTGCCCCACTGATTCTGGAAAAGATCGCTCGAAAATACCGAGCAGATTGACCCTGTCCTGCACACCAACACCGGATTCCGATCCGGCCACCAGGCCTAGCATAGTGCGGCCGTAGTCCAGAAGCCCCCCCGTACCGACCTGTGCCAGGAACCAACCGAAAAGCAGAGCGGACCCGATTATGAACCCCACGAGAACTCTTCGACGCGCGAACAGGAACGGAAGTGCGAGCACGAGAGCTATGTGCGGCCTGATCGTGGCGAGTGACAATATTAGCCCCGCGAGAATGTCTCTACGCGCGGCAAATGCGGCCATCCAACCTGCTACCCCGAAGTACAGGAAAGCCGTATCCTGGCCCTGGACCAGACTGATTATTACCGGCCTGAAAGCGAGCCCTGCGGCCACGAACGCCAGGCGAAGCGAGGGCGATGTTCCGGCCCGCACCAGGCCACTGTCGAGAATCGCGAATCCTGCCAAGAACAGACACACCATGATCGCCGACCAGCGCAGCCAGAACTCGGCATAGTCCAGGGGTGCGAGCGCCCGCTGCACAGGGAGAAGGTAGGGAGGGTGAATAAATGGTAGACCCCTGCCGGGGGCGATCGTCAATCCCGTCAGATCCTCCTGCAAGCGACGCTGCAGTTCGGGATTGTAGACGTATTTCGGCCCAAGGCTCTCGTCGGCCGCAATCTGCCCGGCCGTGAAGAAGGCCAGGAGGTCCCTGCCGTCATCGATCGCAGGCGGAGGCGCAGACGCTACAAAAACCACGTCGAAACCGACCTGGATGATCAACGCCAGTCCGACCAGCAGGATGAAGCGCCGCGGCAACACCGACGACGGCCGTTTCGGATGCGGTCCGGAAGCCATTCGCAGTCCTGGTCAGATGGACGGGACGAAAACCCGCAGCAATGTGAGCGGGTGTCCTCGGTGGCGACAGGAGACAGGAGACAGGAGACAGGAGACAGGCCGTACGGCCTGCTAGCTGGCCCGTCGTTCAGTGGAGAGAGTCTCGCAGCGGACGGAACATCGGCGGACGGATGCGCACCCGTCAGTTCAGTTCAGCGAGCCGTTCCCGTGGGGAATCCGCCCTAGTCATGTCCGTCGAGCCCTTGTTGTCTGCCAGAATCACCCCGAGAGCGACGACGATCAGCCCGATCCCATTCGATGTCACCGTCCACAACTGCTTCATTTCAGTCAATCCGTTCCCATGTCCGTTCCCCGCCCTGCGGGCTCCGGAATTTCATTGCTTTCAACGCGATTGCTCCGCTCGAACACGTCTCCGATCATGTCGAGCAGCGCCGCCACCTCGATCGGCTTCGCAAACGTCGCCGCTGCATCGGTCTGCTCGATCGTGGCGCGGGTTATCGGGTCGTCATGTGCCGTCACATAGATGACGGGCACGTCCCACCCATCTTCCCGCAACTGCTTGTGCAGCTCCGGGCCACTGAGGCCCGGCAGCGACACGTCGAGCAGGATGCAGCCGGGCTTCGCATCCGTGGACGGCGGGTCGGCGAGAAACTCCTCTGCCGAACCGTACGTCTCCGCACCGTAGCCCATGGCTCGGGCAAGCCTGAACAGTGCCCGGCGGATCGCCGGATCGTCATCGACGACGAAGAGCGTCTGACCTCGCTTCGAGTCTTCGCCGTTCATGCTCCTCCCACATCGCCGTGTGTCACCGGGAGACAGTCTGATTCTCCCGACGCAACCAAGTTCGCGTAATCGGCAGCCCGGGGGCATTGGACCTTGGTCCCATTCGGATCCGTCCTGAATCCCTGGGCTACATGAATTTCGGAGGAGGACTACAGGGACCGCATGAAAGGTGAGTCAGGAAGACTTCACCCCGACTCCGAGGCGCTCCGCGAAGCGCGCGAGTTCGGCGAGCGAAGGCGCTTCCATCTTTTCCATCACCCGCCCCCGGTGAACCTTGACGGTCTTCTCGGACACCCCGAGGTCATAGGCGATCTGCTTGTTGAGCCGACCCGCCACGACCCGCTCGAACACTTCCCGCTCCCGCGGAGTCAGCTTGTCGAGCCGTCGCTCGAGACCGGCGAGCTCGCGCGCTTCCTTCCGTTGTCGTGCATCGAGCGCGATCGCCCGGTTCACGGCTGCCAGGAGTTCGGACGGCTCGGCAGGCTTCTCGAAGAACTCTGTCGCTCCCGCCTTCATCGCTGCCACGCTCTCCGGGACGCTCCCGTGCCCGGTGAGAAAGATAATCGGATGAGTCGAAGGGCCGTTTCTCAACGCTTCCTGCAGCTCGAGTCCGTCAATGCCGGGCATCCGGAGATCCAGCACCAGGCAACCGGGACAGTCCCGGTCCGACTCGGCGAGAAATTCCTGCGCCGACGAAAAGGACCGCACAAGAAGACCTGAGGCCGTGAGAAACCGCGAAATTGAAGCCCGAACCGCATCGTCGTCGTCTACCAGATAGACCGTCGGCTCAGTCTGCATGGCCGCGATTCCGTGGTGGTCGACTAGCCGGAGACAGCTTCATCGGGCTCGGAGAGCTCGGCCTCAAGATCAGCCGCGGGCAAGGTAAACACGAATTCCGCCCCTCCGTCCGGGTGATTGCCGGCTCGGATCTTCCCGCCGTGGGCACCGACCAGCGTCCGGCTGATTGCAAGCCCCACACCCATGCCGCTCGATTTCGTGGTAACAAAGGGTTCGAAGATCTTGCTTTCCTGTCCCGGCGCGAGCCCCGGTCCCGTGTCGCGGATCGTGAATTCAACTCCGTCGTCCACGGCCCGGGTCGCCAGGCTCAATCTATGTTCGCCCTCCCGGTTCCGCATTGCGTCTATCGAATTCATCACGAGATTCACGAGAACCTGCTGCAACTGGACCCGGTCGCCCACGATCACCGGGAGTTCTCCTGCAAGATCAAGCCGGACATCAATTCGTGTCTCACGAAGCTCCGACGTGAGAAGAACAAGAACATCGCGAACCAGCTGGTTGACATTCAGGGGTTCGGACTCGACAGCACCACGGCGAAGGAACTCGCGCAGGCTCTTGATCACCTCTGACGCGCGTCGGCCTTCCGACACGATTTCGTCCAGCGCCGC
>JAENXO010000358.1 GCA_016649455.1 Gemmatimonadota bacterium
GACTTGTGGCACTCCCGGCAGTCGAGCGCCGTGTGCGCCCCTTCCGGCGCCCAGCCGATCTCTGAGTGGTCGAATTCAGACGGCTCGAAACGCACGAGCTCGAAATCGCGGCCGAAATGCTCCTTGTGGCAGCGCGCGCAGTCCTCGGTCGCATCCGTAGCCACGTGGTAGCCCTCGCCAGACTCGATCCGGGCCCGCAACGGTGCGTGGCAGTCGAGGCAGAGGCCCGCTTCGATGCCCTTCGAACGCAGCTGGTGACAGGAGGTACACGAGCGTATGCCCTCGAGCTCAGAGTGTGCCTCTGACAGCTCGCCGGGCGAAATGAGCTGACCCTGGGCCGGCCGGGCGGCCGGACCGAGGAGCAGCAGACATAGCCCTGTAACCGGAATGAGCCTCGGAATCGTCATCGACCCCCGGTCTTGCGAGATCCATTCCAAACGTGAGCGCGTTGTCCTGTACAGACTTACGTCCGCAGCGACTCACGCCAACGTGAAACGTATTGCCTGAATGTATGCGGTTTTCGGGTCAGAAAATCCACACGTAGCCGAACATGAAGGCCACGGAGACGTGCACGACCGTGACGATCAGGAGCACGATCGCGAGCGGCAGATGCAGGATGTGCCAGTAGGAAAACAGCCGCTGGAACGGAAGCAGCAGACGGCTCTGCTGCTCGAGCGCCAGCCGATGGCGCAGCAGACCCAGCACGCGGCGTCTGACATCGGGGGCCACCGACGCCCGGGACAGGGCCCGGCGACTGCGGACCAGGTGGAGGCGGGTCGCCAGGTCACCACGCACCGCCAGCGCCAGCGCGTCGATCGTTCCCCGCGGAGAGCGCAGCGAAGGCCCGGCGAGCACCTCCTCGAGCTGGCCCTGAGGCACGGCTCCCGTCGCCCGGATCTCGGCCTCGAGGTCCTTCCCCTGCTCCTCGATCTCCCGCAGGCCGCGGAAGCTGCCGTCCATCGCCTTCGGGATGCGGGAGAACACGAATCGCCCGAACACGCCGCTCGCGACCACCACCGCCATGCTCCAGAAGGCAATCGACACGATGCCGCCGAACTTGAACGTCGTGTGCAGCAGGACGAGGAACGGACCGAGCGTGCACAGGAAGATGTGGAACTGGAGCCAGCCGCCGAGGTTGCCCGCGTTCGCGAGGAACGAGGCGCGCTTGCGTGCCGAGTACAGCGACACGCCGATCAGCATCATCAGCATGCCGGCGATTCCGTAGCCGTGGCCCACGAGTCCAGACGGCTTGAGGAGTTCGTGCGCCTCCGTGAACGGGCGCTCGGCGATCGGCGTGCGGTAGTAGTCCGCCCCGAGCTGCACGGCGAGGATCGCTACGGTCAGCCAGATGACCGTGAGGAAGGCTCCGAACAGGCGGCTGCTGCGCATCCCGGCTCAGCCCACCAGCCCGCGGCTCCGCAGCACCAGCAGGACGATGTAGGTCGCGTACCACGCCACGAACACGATTCCCGCCGGTCGACGGACGGGCCTGCGCAGCCACACGAATACGCTGAGCAGGATCGCCGTACCGAGCATCACCGGGAAGTTGAGCGCGAAGAACTCGTTCGTAACTTCGAACGGCAGCGGGCTGATCACGGCGCCCACGCCGAGGATTGCCAGGATGTTGAAGATGTTGCTGCCGACGACCGTTCCGATCGCGATCTCGGTCCGCTTCTGGACCGCGGCGACGACGGTCGTCGCGAGCTCGGGCAGCGAAGTACCCAACGCCAGGATCGTCAGGCCAATGAGGGCCTCGTCCACCCCGAGGTGCGTCGCCATTTCGACCGACGCGTCGACCACGAGGTGCGCCCCGACGGGCAGACCGATGGCTCCCACCATGATGAACAACGCGATCATCCACGGATTGGCCGGCAGGCCGAGTGCCCCTTCCAGGGGCGGCTTGACCTCTGAGCCCCGGTACATCCGGGTCGCTTCCCGCATCGTGATCAGGGTGACCCCCACCAGGCAGACGAGCAGAATCACGCCTTCGAGCCGGCCCAGGATTCCGTTCGCGCTCAGCAGGATGAGCAGAACCGTGGCCGCGATCATCACGATGCTGTCGCGTTTCACGGAGTGCTCTCCGTAAGTGAGCGGATAGACGATCGCGGTGGCTCCAGCCACGAGCAGGATGTTGGCGATGTTGCTCCCGACCACGTTGCCGAACACGAGCCCCGGATACCCCGTGAGCGCCGCCTGCACCACGACCACCAGCTCCGGGAGGGAGGTTCCGAACGCGACGACCGTGAGGGCGATCACCATCGGTGATACGTGATACTTGCGGGCCAGGGCGACCGCCCCACGCACCAGCACATCCCCGCCGAGCAGCAGGTATACGAGGCCCCCTGCGAGCTGGATGAACAGGGTCAGGTGCATCAGGCTTCCTGCAGGTCCTCGATCTGGCGGGCGATCGCGTACAGCAGTCCGGTGTCGGGATCCGGATAGGAATTCCAGCGCAGGTAGATCCACGAGCCATCGGCACAGTGGAACCGGTTCAGGAACGAAATCGTCGGAACTCCCCGGGCCATCTTATCGATCTCGTTCTGAGTCGCTTCGACGTCATCCGGATGCACGAGATCGAAGAACGGCTTGCTCACGAGCTGCTCCTCGGTCCAACCAAGGGCCTTTGTGAACGCCGGATTCGTGCGTTTGAAGTAACCATCCGTTCCGGCGATACACAGCAGATCGAGCGACACGTCGAAGAACTTCTGGAATTCGTGCAGCTCGGTCATGCGGACCTGGAGCTCCGACGCCATATCGTTGAACGTGTGGGCGAGCAGCCCGAGCTCGTCCTCCCGCGTCCTGCTCGCTCTCGCGTCCAGGTCGCCGTCCCGGATCCGGTTCGCTACTTCGGCCAGGTCGTGAATCGGCTTCGCGAGCCGGAACCCAAGAAACACCGCGACCAGCAGGCCGATTCCGGCGAGCGACAGGGCGAGGGTGACCAGCTCTCCCCTGAAGGCGTCGATCGCCGCCTTCTTCTCGTTCGCGTCGAACTTGACCACGAGGCCCCAGTCCGTCTCCTGCACATACCGGGTGGCAGCCCAGACCGGCTCTCCGCGGTAGTCTCGCAGGCCCTCCGTGAAGACGCCCTCTTCATCCGCGAGTGCGAGCCGGGCCGGATCGTCTTCTCCGACGAGCAGGATCGCGCCTCTCACGTCACCGTCGATCCCGTCGATCGGGTGCCGCACCGCGTGGAGGGTCCGGGGGCCAGCTGAATCTCGCTCCACGACCATCAGCTCGCCCGTCTGGCCCAGCCCGGTGGAGTCGGTTGTAAGATCGACGAGCCGCTGCCCGTTCAGCAGCACGAACAGGTAGCCCACGTGCTCGGCATCGAGTGTGAGCTGCATGGAGTAGGCGACC
>JAENXO010000324.1 GCA_016649455.1 Gemmatimonadota bacterium
AGAGCCACGTGTCGTGAGAAGATCCTCATGCCTGTTCCTCCGCTCCCGGGGTGCGGGCCGCCAGCTGCGTGTCCACCATCAGCAGGGCGGCGCCGTCAGATCCGAACATCTTCATCCGCTCCACGATCTCGTCGATGCTGGCCTCTTCCTCGACCTGCTCGGAGACGAACCACTGGAGCATGACCTGGGCGGGATAGTCACCCTCCTCCACGGCGAGCTTGTAGAGGTGGTGAATGCGCGAACTGACGAACTTCTCGTGCTCCAGCGACTTCTCCATCACGGCCACCGGCGAACCGTAGTCGACCGGCGGGGCATCGATCGCCTGCAGCTCCACACGTCCCCCACGCTCGAGCAGGAAATTGAAGAAGCGCATCGCGTGATCCACCTCCTCCTGTGCCTGCATGGTCATCCAGTGAGCGAATCCGGACAGGTTCCGCTCGGCGCACCACGCCGACATCGCCAGGTACATGTATGCCGAGTACATCTCGAACTTGATCTGCTCGTTGATCTCATCCACCAGCACGTCGCTGATCATCATTCAACTCCCGTTCAGTATCGTTCACGACGGATATCGGGCGAAGACCGGCCTAAACCTCTCAACCTGCGCCTCCGTCCCGGGCCGGGCAACCTCGGGCCGGGAGCCGTTTGCGACCCGGTGCCGGCCGCTCGACGCAGCCCGGTCGATGCCGCCCGAGGAAGAGTCAGTCGCCGATCCACACCGTCTTGATGTTGAGGAACTCCCGCAGGCCGTACCCGGCCAGCTCACGTCCGTATCCCGAGTTCTTGATTCCGCCGAACGGCAGGCGCGGATCGGATGCCACCATTCCGTTGACGAACACGGATCCTGTCTCGATTCCATCGATGAACGGCGCCGCCGCACCCGGATCCCGGGTCCACACGGATGCGCCCAGTCCGAACTCCGTCTCGTTGGCCAGCTGGATTGCCTGTTCGACGGAGCCGAAACGCAGCACCGCCGCCGCGGGCCCGAACGTCTCTTCGATTCGGAGAGGCGATCCCGGGGGAGGATCCGCCACGACCGTGGGTGGATAGAAGTAGCCGGGTCCCGGTACCGGCTTTCCTCCCAGCAGCAGCCGTCCTCCAGCTGCGACCGTCGCATCCACCTGGGCGGCCAGCTCGTCCCGGATCGACGCCGTAGCCAATGGACCGACATCCGTTGCCGGGTCGAGCGGATCACCGACCGACAGGGCGCCCATCGCGGCCGAGAACCTGCGCTCGAACTCGTCCGCGATCGGATCGGCGACGAGAAAGCGCTTGGCCGCGATGCACGACTGGCCGTTGTTCATCGTGCGGGCGGTGACCGCGGTCGCGACCGCCGTTTCGAGCTCTGCATCCTCCAGTACCACGAACGGGTCGCTGCCCCCCAGTTCCAGCACGGTCTTCTTCAGGCTGTCTCCTGCGGCCCGGGCCACTGCTCGGCCCGCCGGGTCACTTCCCGTGAGAGTGACCGCCCGGACCCGGGGGTCGCGAATCAGCCCTTCGACGCGGTCGGAGCCGACGAGCAGCGTCTGGAACATGCCATCCGGCGCGCCTGCCGAGCGCATCACCTGCTCGATCGCGAGCGCGCACCCCGGAACGTTCGAAGCATGCTTCAGGAGGCCGGCGTTCCCCGCGGCGAGAGCCGGGGCCGCAAACCGAAAGACCTGCCAGAAGGGGAAATTCCACGGCATCACGGCGAGCACGATGCCTAGCGGTTCGAAACGGACGAAGCTGCGGCGCGCGTTCGTTGCCACCTCCTCGTCGGCCAGCAGCCGGGCGGCGTTGTCCGCGTACCACCTGCACACCCGGGCGCACTTGATGGCCTCCGCCTCGGCCGCGCCGATCGGCTTCCCCATCTCCAGCGTCATGAGCCGCGCGAGTTCAGGGGCTCGCGACTCCAGCTCGTCAGCGGCCCGGTGGAGGATCGCGGCCCGCTGCTCGAGACTCGTCAACCGGAATTCGGCCTGCGCCGTGACGGCACGGGCGAGCCGGAGCTCGATCTCGTCGGCGTCGTGAGGCTCGTATGACTGAATCTTCCGGCCGGTGGCCGGATTCACGCTCGTGATCGGCATCATCGCCATCCGGGTCGTGGTGGTTGGACGGGCCGGGGGCGGGCTGCTGCTGGACGGGACGCCCACCCCGGCCGCAAACTGTCACCGTGAGTCGAGCTCGGGCAAACCCCGTGCGAATCCCGCGGTGACACCTCTCGAGCTTCTGCCGCGTACGGGAGACCATGAGCGCAGCGAGTTCCCTGTACCGACCGGCAATCGTCGTCGCGTGCGCGATCTTGAGCGTATGCGTAACCGATTTCGCCGCAGCGAATTCGCCCCAGGAATCCGCTGCGTTCCGCTCTGATTCCGTCCCGCCGGGCAGAACCTCAATCGAAGCCGACACCTTCCGCGACGAGGCGGTCCGGGAGCTCATCCGGCGCGCCCGGGCGGAGCGGGGGAGGGAAGCCGCCGGGCTCGCCAGCTGGGAATCGACGATCCGGGAGAGGATCTCGGTCGGTCTGACGACCCAGGACATCAGGCGGGAGCGCGGCCTGTTCACCAGCGAGCGCGTGGGGCGGGTGCGCTGGGATTCCACCGGCGTGGAGACCATCAGGTGGTTCGGCATTCGCAGGGCCGTCCCGATTGCCGGAGAAGGCGCGGAAATCGAGGCCGAGAGCCCGGAGAACCTCACGGAGTTTCCGGTCGATCCGGCCGGCGATCGCCTGGTACTCGCGGGATCTCCGTTTCACCACCCGCTGGCCGACGATGCCGGCGACTACTACCGCTTCGCCTCCGGCGACACGATGCGCGTGATTCTACCGTCCGGGGAGGAGGTGGTGCTCGCCGAGGTTCGAGTCGAGCCGCGCACCTCGGACTTCGAGATCCTCGCCGGCTCGCTGTGGTTCGATCTCTCCAGCGCCGCGCTGGTCCGGGGCGCGTTCCGGCCGGCGCGGCCGTTCGATCTGCAGCTGGACGAACCGGAAGAGGCTGAGGACGTTCCCGGATTCCTGAAGCCGATCATCGTTCGTGTCGAAGCGATGATCGTGGAGTACGCGCTCTACGACCTGCAGTGGTGGCTCCCGACGCGGGTGCGTTTCGAGGGGGACGGCCAGCTGGGCTCGCTGCTGACGATCCCGGTGGTCGTCGAGGCGTTCACGCAGGACGTGGAGATCAACGAGCCCGGACTCGATCCCGAATTCCCGGTTCCCGAAGGCTGGACTCGCAGCGAAATCGGCCCGTGTGACGATCCTCACGAAGGGCGCCGTCGGGAGCGCGATCGCGACGAGCCCGTGGAGGACGAAGCCGAGGAACAGGAAGCCAGGGAAGAAGGCAAGCAGCCCGACGACGCCGAACCGTGCGAGAATCCCGACGGTCCAACGCGCATAATTCTCCTGCCTCCTGAGGAATCGCTCGTCGCATGGTTCGACAGTGACGAAGAAAGTCAACTGTCTGACGCAGAAACATTTAATGATGAAGAATTGAATCAGATTCGAGACCGCCTCGGCAGGATCACCCTTCCCCCGGCGCCGGCCACGAAGCCCGTGATCCGCCTGGCGGGATTCCGCTACAACCGGGTGGAAGCGCTCAGCGGCGGGGTGCGAGCCGAGGTGCCCCTCGACGGCGAGACTCGCCTGATCGGCGAAGCGCGGATCGGTCTGGCGGACCTGGTTCCGAATCTCTCGGCCTCGCTGGTGCAACGGTATGGAAGCGGCGAGCTGGAGATGGCGGGCTACTGGCGGCTGCAGGACGTGGGAGACTGGGGGAACCCGTTCGCCCT
>JAENXO010000371.1 GCA_016649455.1 Gemmatimonadota bacterium
GCTCAGGGCGCTGGCCCCCGAACACCTGCTGTTTCTTTGCGTCGCCAACTCGGCCCGCAGCCAGATGGCCGAGGGGATCGCGCGCAGGCTGGCCCCGGCCGGCGTGCAGGTATCTTCGGCCGGTTCGGAGCCGTCGCGGGTCAACCCGTTCGCGATTCGCGCTCTGTCCGAGATCGGCATCGACGCGTCCGGGCACCGGTCGGAGGGGACGGATGACGTGGCGGCCGGGGTGGAGCGCGGCGACGCGCCTCCCGTGGATGCCGTGATCACGCTTTGCGCCGAAGAAGTGTGCCCGGTGTGGCTGCACGACGCAGCGCGGGCGCACTGGCCGCATCCGGATCCGGCTGGAGTGGCGGGGTCCGATGAGGAAATCCTGGGTTCGTTCCGCCAGGTACGAGACGAGCTCGTTCGAAAGCTGGAGACGCTGTTCGAACCCGGCCCCGGGGATCCATCCGGACGGGCTCCTGGTACATCCTGAGACCCGAGTCGAGCTGAACTCACCACACCTTCGCGGAGTTGCTGAGACGATGGCCCGTATCGAGCTGATCATCGATGGAATGAGCTGCGACCACTGCACTGCGAGAGTTCAGAAAGCGCTGCAGAACGCCGACGGCGTGACGGGGGTTACGGTCACGCTGGAACCCGGCGGGGCCGTGATCGAGGGAGACACGCTGGACCCGGAAGTGCTCCTGGCCATCGTCGAGGACGTTGGCTACGAGGCCCGGCCCGCGGTCTGAGGATACTCCGACAGACATGCCGCCTGTCGCTTCCGAGAGTCGCGGCAGGCCAGAGCCGTCGATAAGATCAGGCGGCATTCCCACAACGATTTGAGCGCCCATCACAAGCCCGACGGTCCCGGGAGGCATGGATGGAACGCAGGCTCGCGGCGATCTTCGCCCTCGACATGGTCGGGTACTCGCGCCTCATGGAGGCGGACGAGGCAGACACGCTCGAGCGCCAGGAATCCCTGCGGGCCGAGCTGATCGATCCGGTCATCACGCAACACAACGGCCGAATCGTAAAGGGCACGGGAGACGGCCTGCTGGCAGAGTTCGCCAGCGCCGTGGACGCGGTGGAATGCGCGGCCGAGATCCAGCGGAGGATGGCCGAGCGCGAGGCCGACATACCGCCGGCGCGACGGATCCAGTTCCGCATCGGAATCAACGTCGGGGATATCGTCGCCCGCGATGGCGACATCTTCGGGGACGGTGTGAACGTGGCGGCGCGGATCGAGTCGCTGGCCGATCCGGGCGGCATCCTCGTCTCGGGAAGTGCCTACAACCAGGTGCAGAACAAGGTGAAGCTGGGGTTTCAGGACCTCGGACCTCACGCCGTGAAGAATCTCGAGCGACCGGTGCAGGTGTACCGGCTACTGCCGGGTTCCGAGGCCTCGGGCTCGTCACCCGGGCGCCGAAGCTTCAAGCAGCGCAGAGTGGTCCAGTGGACGGCGGCCTACTTCGCGGCAGCATGGCTCTCGCTGGAGCTGTTCGACCTGGTCGCCGAGCAGTTCATGTGGCCGATCTGGGTCCGGCAGGGTGCGACCGTACTGTTGTCCTTCGGCCTGCTCGCCACCGTGGTCCTCGCCTGGAATCATGCAGAGCGAGGCCGACAGAGGGTCGGGGCCGGCGAGCTGGCTCTTCTCGCTGCGCTCCTGGGCCTGGCGGGCGGAAGCGTATTGATGCTGAAGAATCGAAGCGATCCCGCCATCAGTCAGGCTTCGATGGCCGGCTTCGCGTTCCGAGCGGCCCCATTGCCCGAACACTCGGTAGCCGTGCTCCCGTGCAGCAACCTGAGCGGGGACGAGAGCCACGAACACTTCGCCGACGGGCTGGCTGCCGAGGTGATCACCCGGCTGTCCGCCGTGACCGAACTCCGCGTTCCCTCACAGACATCGTCTTTCACGTTCAAGGGCCAGAACGCAACGATCGAACAGGTCGCGTCGGCGCTCCGTGTCCGCAACGTTCTCGAATGCGGCGTCACGGGCGACGGGACTCGTCTTCGGATCTCGACCCGCCTGGTGGATGCCGAGACCGGCTACACGCTGTGGAGCCAGGTGTACGACCGGGAGGCGGCAGACCTCCTGGACGTGCAGCAGGACATCGCGCAGACCGTTGTCGGGAGGCTCCAGGTGGAGCTGCGGGGAAACGAGGCTCGGCAGCTTACGCACAACTGGACCGAGGATCCCGAGGCCTACGATCATTTTCTGCGCGGGATTCAGTACCAATTGCGGACGCCGACGCCGGAGAACGTGGCGTCCGGCATACGGGAATTCGAACGGGCGATCGAGATCGATCCGACGTTTGGACGGGCCTACGCCCGCCTGGCCGTACAGCACATCGTGATCGGCAACATGATGCTCGCGTCCCCCGCTCAGGCGTACGCCGAGACCGAACGCCTCGCCCGCCGGGCCATCGAGCTGGATGGCGAGTTGTTCGAAGCTTATTGGGCGCTGGGCTGGGCGGAACTGGTCTACAGGCATCAGTGGCAGAAGGCGCGCGAGCACTTCCAGCGGACCATCGCGCTGGCCCCTGGCGAATGGGCCGGATACCACAGCCTCGGAATGGCCGAGGGAACTCTCGGACGGTACGAACAGGCGCTGGAGGCGGCGCGAATTGCTTTCAGCCTCGATCCGCTGGCGTACTATCCCGCCTTTGGACTCAAGACCGCGTATGTCAGGCTGCGGGACTACGATGCGGCCGTCAGGCAGCTCGAGAGCATGGCCGAGATGCAGCCGGACGACCCGTGGCCGCGGGCTGAACTGGGCCTGCTGCTCGTCCGCCTGGACCGGACGGCTGAGGCGGAGCGGTACCTGAGCGAGGCGGAGGAACTTGCCGCAGGTGACGAGTATTTCCTGCTATATACGGCCCAAGCGCGCGCCGTTGCGGGCGACACGGCGGCGGTGCTGGCCCTGCTGGAGCCCTTCGATCGATCGATCGAAGGGGGCGACACGTACCTGATAGCGGGGATCCTTGCCCTGGTGTATGCCGAGCTCGGGAGACTGGACGAGGCCATGCGCTGGCTGACCGAGGCACTGGCGAACTACGATTCGATGGTCATCTATCTGTTCGAAGAGTCTTTCGACAGCCTGCGCGGTGACCCGCGGTTCGCGACGTTGATTCGCGAACTCGGGCTCCCGGAGGACGTGTACCTGGAACCACACACTCCGACGCGGAACTGACGCCGGGGAGACAAGGCGCAGTCACCCCCCCTGCGGGCCCTCCGCATCGGAGGCGATCACCGA
>JAENXO010000040.1 GCA_016649455.1 Gemmatimonadota bacterium
CAGATCCGAGCGCTGGCGCAGATGTACGGCGACCAGGGCCGCGGCACGGTCAGCACCTGGTGCATGGGCGTGAACCAGCACACGCGCGGCACCTGGATGAACAACCTGATCACCGACCTGCACCTGATCACGGGGAAGATCAGCCGTCCGGGCTCGAATCCGTTCAGTCTCACGGGTCAGCCGTCGGCCTGCGGCACCGTGCGCGAGGTCGGGACGCTGGCACATCGGCTGCCGGCCGACATGGTCGTGATGAACCCGGACCACCGGGCGAAAGCCGAGGAGATCTGGGACGTGCCCGAGGGCACGATCAGCCCGAAGCCCGGCCTTCACACGATGGACATGTTCCGCGCCTTCATGCGCGGCGAGGTGAAGGTGATGTGGACGCAGACCACGAACCCGTGGGTCAGCATCCCCAACCTGAGCCGCATCGAGCGCGAGCCGGGCGACGGCCGGTTCCTGATCGTGAGCGACATCTACCCGACCCCCTCGACCGCGGTGGCCGACCTGGTGCTCCCGTCCGCGGCCTGGGTCGAGCGCGAGGGCATCTTCGGCAACTCCGAGCGCCGCACGCAGCACTGGCACAAGGCCGTGGATCCGCCGGGCGAGGCGACCGAAGACGCGTGGCAGATCGTCGAAGTCGCGAAGCGCATGAGGATGGGAAACCTGTTCCCGTGGGAAGGCGACTGGCACAAGCCGATGTACGAGGAATACCGCAGCTTCACGCTCGGCCTCGGCAAGGATCTGGCCTCGTACGAGCAACTCGAACAGACGCGGGGCATGATCTGGCCCGTGGTGGACGGCGTCGAGACCCGGTACCGCTACGCGGCGGGGTATGACCCGTACGTGAAGAAGGAGCGGGGCGTCCACTTCTACAAGGCCAAGGGCTACGGGGAGAAGGCCGCGTTCTGGATCCGCCCGTATCACCGGCCCGCCGAGATGCCGGACGACGAGTATCCGTTCTGGCTGTGCACGGGCCGAGTGCTCGAGCACTGGCACACGGGCTCGATGACGCGTCGGGTCAAGCAGCTGCACCAGGCGGTGAGCGAAGGTTACGTGGAGATGAACCGCGTGGACGCCCAGCGACTCGGGATCGGGCCGGGACAGATGGTCCGCGTAAAGAGCCGGCGGGGCGAGCTCGAACTTCCGGCCATGATCGATGGCCGGGGTGAGCCGCCGCAGGGCTCAGTGTTCATTCCGTTCTTCGACGAGTCGCGGCTGCCGAATGTCCTGACGCTCGATGCGATGGACAACATCTCGAAGGAACCGGACTACAAGAAATGCGCGGTTCGACTGGAGCGTGCGTGATGCGCGTCCCGGTGAAGCTGATCGGACTCGCCGCGCTGATCGCGGCGGGGTGTGCCGATACGGGCAAGGTGGAGGTCCCGGACCACGAGGGAGCGCTCAAGTCCTCGGCCGCCGTACGAGCCGAACGGCGAGCCTATGACGGCGCGCCGCCCACCATCCCGCACGGAGACTTTGGCGCCAATTGCAGTAACTGCCACAACGAGCGCGGCCGCTCGGTGTCGGGCGTGGGATTCGCGCCTGCTTCACCACACGTGGCCACGCGGTACGCAGGCGGGACAATGCGCTGCCGGCAGTGCCACGTGTTCCAGGAAACGGACGGGCTGTTCGTCGCCACATCGTACGAGGGTGTACCGCAGGATCTCGCGGCCGGTGACCGGGCCACCCCTGGGGCGCCACCGAGGATCCCGCACCGGGTCCTGATGAGGGAGAACTGCGCGGCGTGCCACGACGGTCCCGGGGCGCGAGAAGGGATCCGAACGGATCATCCCGAGCGCACGCGGTGCCGGCAGTGTCACGTTCCGATCGAATCGAGCGGCGAGTTTACCAGCGAACCGGGGAAGTAGTCATGACCGGACTTCCGGATGTCATCGAGCTGGACCTGCTGGAAGAAGCGACGCGCCTGTGGGCGGGTGCCCAATCTGCCCGCGCGGCTGCCGACGACGACATCGTAGCGCTGTGTGAGTCCCTCGACCTGGGCCTGCACGCGGCCGAGATCTTCGTCATCCGTCTGCTCCAGCCGGTTCGCGACCGCTTCCCCGCAACCATCGGCCTGCAGCTCGAGCTTCCGAACCCCGAGGTGGAGCCCAACCGGGACGGCATGACCATCCCGCATACGCTGCAGTTTCACGACATCGTCGATCTGCTCAGCGCCGAGAGTCTCAAGTGCGTAAGCCCGGGTATGCACCGCGGCTGGGAGGACCGCCGCTTCTCCTGTCGCCGGTCCCGGGTGACGGCTCAGGCAGCCATCTGCGTGACGCTGGACGCCTCCGACCAGTCTGACTTGCTGGTGCTCGCGGCCTACCGCAACCGGCTGTTCCGGTATCCGCCGCCGGTGCGCATCGTCCCTTCGGAGATCGAAGATGCGTACGGAGCGCTCGACCGCCTGGTCGAGCGTCTGCAGGGCGCGAAGAGCGCGGAACAGGAGTAGAGTTTGCTCTCGAGGACGCAGGAATACGCGCTACGCGCAGCCGTGTTTCTCGGACGCAGCTATGGGGAAGGGCCGCTCCGGACGTCTGAACTGGCCACGAGCACGGGCATCCCCCGGAACTACCTGTCCAAGATCCTGCACCAGATGGCTCAGAACGGACTCGTGGACTCGGAGCGCGGTCGCCGCGGCGGCGTCGCGCTCAGCCGTGATCCCGACAGTATCACGCTGGACCAGGTCATCGCTTCGTTCCTGCCCGCCAACGAGCCGAATCGGTGCGTGCTCGGAAGACCCGAGTGCTCGGACGAGTTTCCTTGTGGCGCTCACGAGAGCTGGAAGAAGATCAAAGAGCAGACCGAGTCGTTCTTCGGGACGACCTCGATCGCCGACGTGATGGCCGAGACGCCCCTGCCCTGACCCTCCGTCAGGAGCGAATGAAGTAGTACGCCACCATCAGGGCGATCGCTGACAGGTAACCCAGCGGGAACAGCCAGCGGCAGATTCTGTCCAGGCGATTCCCGACAGTCCGGTCGCCCCGTCTGTCCAGCGCTCCGACTCTGAGGTTGACGATCACTCCCGCCACCAGGGTCAGATAATTGATCAACAGAAAGCTGCTGAGGATCGTGAAATAGGGGATTCGAGGCAGCATGTCGGACACGACGATCTGAAACGCTACGACGGTGAGAATCGCGACGAACGATATTGACATCCGATCGCCGAGCGACTCCGCGTCCATCCAGAACACCGACCAACTCAAACCCACCAGGATGAGCAGTGGAAGCACGATCACTCGAAGCAGGAATCCGGAGCTACGGTGGATTGGAAACTCAAACGCCACCGCTGATACCAGCTCCTCGCGACCCGACGTGAACTTCGACTGGTAGATCCGGTCTTCCGCCGTGAGCGCCTCCAGTCTCCACTGAGTCACGCTGACGCTGGAACTGCCTCCGGTCCGGTCCGGATCCGCCGCGAGCTGCACCTCTGACGCGTCGAAGCCCAGGACCTCGAACACGACTTCGAACCTTTGCCGGTCGAACGGAATCCGGCGCAGATCCATGGGCACTTCGGCCACTGCCTGCATTTCTTCCACGTACGTGATGTTGCCGTCGGGCAGGATGCGGAGAACCACGCCCTGCCGCTCGTAATGACCCGACTCATTCCGCAGCACCAGCTGGGGCCACCAGCCCGTAGCCAGCTCCGAGAACTGGTAGTCGCCCTGGTATACCTTCTCCGAAGTCCCTTCCTCGACTGGATCGAAGCGCTGCCTTTCATCGTACCAGCTGAGCGTGAGGACCCCTTCGAATTCGAACGTCTTCTGTCCGTCGTCGATCTCTACGATATCGGCCAGGAAAAAGCCCACGCCGATCTGGACGGGTCGCTCGGTATCCGGTGGTCCTTGCAGTCGCACCTGGGCGGAACCGGTCGTTGAACCGAGCGCCAGGAACAGGCCGGCCACGGCGAGAACTCGGTATCGGGATCGCTTCAAGGTCTTTCTCACGGTGTCGCGGGACGCACGGACTCTCCTGGACAGGCATTCCATATAACAGCCGAACGGCTTGACATCGAGTCCGCCATGATCGACTTTGTTTTTCAGAGTTGTTTGGTTACGAGTGTGTGAAGGTACCTTCACGAAGTGGAGAAGCCCGCCATGACTATCACCGATCTGAAGGTTACAGAGCGAAATGCGTTCCGTGCGACGGCCGATGACGGATTGTGGGATCTGATGATTGCGAGCTTCGTGGCGATGTTCGCCATCGCTCCCCTGCTCAGCGGTTCGCTCGAGTCATGAGCGGCAGCGGGGCTGCAGACGAACCGAGGACGGCGGGGAACGGTGTCTGACCGGCCGGACAGTCACGGGACCAACCCGCTGAGCGACATCGACCCACTGGTCCACGCCCCGGCGAGACTGATGTTGCTCACGCAGCTGTATGTCGTGGAGGCCGCCGACGCCACGTTCCTGGTCAACCGGACGGGGCTGACGTGGGGCAACTTCTCGACCCACATGGGCAAGCTCGAACAGGGCGGCTACGTCGAAGTCGAGAAGAGCTTTCGAGGCAAGAAGCCGCTCACGATGATCCGGCTTACCGACAGCGGCAGGCGCGCCTTCCAGGAGTACCGCGCGAGCATGCAACGAGCGCTGGGCGAGTTGCCGGAATGAAGCGGGATGAGCTGAACGCGGAAGCGCCCGGCCAACCTCGACCGGGCGCTTCGATAGCGGAAGATGGTCAAGCCGCCTGGCCGGCCCTCAATTCACCATCGCGATCGGCTCGGGCACCAGGTCTTCCGTCAGCACCCTGACGTTCCCGAAGCCCAGCTCGCGGATACTCTCCTCGATCTCGGCGCGATCTCCGACCACGACCCACACCATCCGGTCCGGGTCGAGGAACTGGCGGGCGACGGCGGTCGCCTGATCCGAGGTGACTCCACGGATCGCGTCGGCGTAGGTGTCGAAGTGGTCGTCCGGCAGACCGAATCGGACGATCTCCGCCAGCGAGCCATTCACCGAATTGATCGTCTCCCAGCTTCCCGGCAGGGACAGCGTGAGGTTGTCCACGGCCTTCGTCAGCTCCTCTTCGGTGACCGGTCGCGGACCGCGGATCGCTTCGATCTCGTTTCGGATTTCCTGCAGAGACTCGGCCGTCTTGTCGGTCTGCACGGCAGCATACACGACGAACGGGCGTTGTCCGGCCGCGTCCCACGCAAAGCTCTGCGCTCCGTACGACCAGTGCTTGTCCTCCCGCAGATTCATGTTGATCCGAGAGATGAACGCTCCGCCGAGCACCGTATTCATGGTCTCGAAAGCCACTTCGTCAGGATTCGCCGTCGGCGGAATGAGCTGGGCGGCGAGTACCACCGACTGCGGCGCGTCGGGCTTGTCGAGAATGAACACAGTGGCAGCAGACGGCGCCGGGACTACTGCGAGATTCTTCGCCGGCGCGTTGCCCCGTTCCCAGCCGCCGAACGCAGCTTCGAGCTGCGGAACCAGCTCCGACAGCGTCACGTCTCCAGCCACGACCAGCGTGGCGTTGTCCGGCGTGTACCAGGTCTGGTGGAAGCTCACCAGGTCCTGGCGGTTCATCGCCTCGACCGAAGCCACAGTACCGCTGCCGGTCAACGGCTGGGAGTAGGCGTGACCCGTACCGTACAGGAGGGGCGGCAGCGCGCGCATGGCCATGCCCATCGGCTGTGCCTTCTCCTGCTGAATCCCCGCCAGGCGCTGCCTGCGCTGGCGCTCGAGCTCGGACTCGGGGAACGAAGGATTCCGGACCACGTCCACGAACAGTTCCAGCGACGGGTCGAGTTTGTCCTTCAGAGCTGACAGCGAAACGGTGTTCAGATCGAGATTCGCGCCGGATCCGATGGATGCCCCGAGGAGCGCGAGTTGCTCACTGATCTCCAGCGCGCTTCGGCTCTCGGTTCCCTCGTCCATCATCGTCGCCGTCATGCTGGCGAGCCCGGGCCGCGTGGGCGGGTCCGCCGCGTAGCCGGCATCGACCAGCAGCTGCATGCGCACCAGCGGCAGATTGGGTCGCTCCGCCAGTACCACCTCGAGGCCATTGGACAGGGTGGCCCGCTGCACCTCAGGGAAGTCCGGCACCGGAGCAGTCCCCACGACCGGCAGAGCCGACCTGTCAGCACCGGCTCCAGAGGCCATCAGTTCCGGGAACGGCTGCACTTCCATGACGAACACGCCGTCGGACACCCAGCGCTGCGCGGCCTCCTGGACATCCTGGGCCGTGGCGCTCTCAACGCGTTCGTTCTGCGTCAGGTAAAACTCCGGGTCGCCAGCATAGACTTCACCCTGGGCGAGTCGATCCGACTTTCCGCCGAATCCCCCAACCCGTTCGATTCCCCGCAGGAAGGCTGCGCGCTGCTGCGTTTTGACCCGTTCCATTTCCTCGGCGGTCGGACCCTCGGCCAGGAAGCGATCGAGCTCCTCGCGCAACGTCGCTTCGACCACGGACAGATCCACGTCTGGCTGCGCTGTCGCGTTGATCACGAAGTAGCTACCGATCTCACGGGAACTGGTGTACGCTGAAACATTCGTCGCGATCTGGTCTTCGTACACGAGGCGCTTGTACAGCCGTGAAGTCTTGCCGGACGCGAGAACGCCTCCAGCGAGACTCAGCCTTGTGAGATCCTCCGACCTCCACTCCGGAACATTCCAGACCATGTACACGCGGGCATGCGGCACCCGGTCCTGCATCACGTGCCGGTGTTCACCGGTCTGCGGCGCGATCCAGGTCTCGTGCCGCGCGATGGGCGGACCGGGAGGAATATCACCGAAGTATGTCTCGACCTTGCTGATCGCTGTCGCGACGTCGATATCGCCCGCCACAGAAAGCACAGCGTTCTGCGGACCGTAGTATGCCTGGAACCACTCGTGCACGTCGTCCAGACTCGCGGAGTCCAGGTCCTCCATCGAGCCGATGACCGAATGTGAATACGGGTGGCCGGCTGGATAGGTACTCCCGTAAATCTCTTCCCATACCCGTCCGTAGGGCTGGTTCTCGCCCTGGCGCTTCTCGTTCTGAACGACGCCCCGCTGCTCGTCCAGCCGTTCCTGGTCGATCGCCCCGAGCAGATGCCCCATTCGATCCGACTCCATCCACAGGGCCAGGTCCACCGCGGAGGTCGGGACATTCTGGAAGTAGTTCGTGCGGTCCTGATTCGTGGTGCCGTTGAGGTCCGTTGCGCCGAGCGGTTCGAGCACCTCGAAGTAGTCCGTATCCACGTTCTCGCTCCCGTTGAACATCAGGTGCTCGAACAGATGGGCGAACCCGGTCTTCCCGAGCTTCTCGTTCTTCGACCCGACGTGATACCAGACGTTCACGGCGACGATCGGCGCCTTGTGGTCCTCGTGCACGAGCAAGGTGAGCCCGTTGTCGAGGACGTGGCGTGTGAACGGAATCGGGGCATCGGCCGACGATGTCTCCTGCGACGAGGCGGTCGCTGGTACCAGCTGCGCGGCGAGGACCGCGATCAGGGAGACCAGAATTGGGCGAAATTGTCTCATCAAAACCTCCGGCGTGGCTCGAACCAGTGCATCGCGACTGTATGTTGAACGGGATTCAGCATCGAGGAGAGGCGGTCGGGCTTCGATAGAAGTGTTTGGGACACAACCGCTTACCTCGCAACGTATCGGAGAGCGCCCGGTGATCCGATCCGCTTGACCTTCCGACGAGCACCCGGATTCGGTTACCGTGTAACCCTGATAAGAGAGCAAGAGCCGGTCCGTTCAATCCGAATCTCGAGATGATCCCGGATGCCCGTCGCACAGCTTGATCCAGTACCGCGGTCCCGCATCCTGTCCCTGGACGCACAGCGCGGCCTGATCATGGTCATCATGGCCATCGATCACGCCGCGTTCTTCGTCGCCAAGCGTCACCCGGGTGAATTCTGGGGTCTGCCGCTGCCGGTCCACCCGAACTGGCTGTCGTTCCTCACCCGACACATCTCGCATCTCTGCGCGCCGGGCTTCTTCCTGCTCATGGGCGCGGGGATCGTCCTGTTCGGCGAGTCCCGACGCCAGCGTGGCTGGTCGGAGGCCAGAATCGCACGGCACTTCGTCGTGCGGGGCGTCGTACTGCTCCTCGTGCAGCAGGTGATCGAGAACCCGGCGTGGATCATCGGATCCGTCGTTCCGTATCCGGACGCCTGGTACTTCCCACCCTCGATTCCGGGTGAACCCGGGCCGCTCATGCTTGTGCTGGCCGTGCTGTCGGCACTTGGCGTGGCGCTGATCCTCGTCGGCCTGCTTCAGAAGCTCCCCGGCTGGATCCTCGGGCTCGCCGGGATCGGGGCAATCGTTCTCTCGCAGGCCATGGTTCCGGGACGGGAAATGGCGAGCTTTCCATTCTCACCGCTGCTGCGACTCACGTTCGCTCCCGGGCAGACCGGGATCCTCCTCGTCATGTATCCGGTCATCCCCTGGCTCGGGGTGGCGCTCCTGGGCGCGGCGTTCGGGAAGGCGCTGTCGCATGACCGGGACCGGACCCTGAGGCTGGTCCCGCTGGTGGGCCTCGGCCTCGTGGGTCTGTTCATTACGCTGCGTCTGCTCGGCGGATTCGGGAATACCCATCCGTGGGACGGCCTCGGGCTGATGAACTTCCTGAACATGACGAAGTACCCGCCGAGCATCGTGTTCCTTTCCTTCGCGATCGGAACCAACCTGCTGCTCATCGGCCTGTTCGAGCGCATCACGCCGCTGGTCGAGCGGTACGGAGGCTGGCTGCTGACCTTCGGACGGACGGCTCTGTTCTTCTACATTCTCCACATCTGGCTGTACATGCTGCTGGGTCTTCCGTTCAGGCACGGAACCGGTTTTGGCCTGCTGTACCTGGTATGGGCGATCGGCCTGGTGATCCTGCTGCCACTGTGCAAGCGCTACGAGCGCTTCAAGGCCGGAAAGCCAGCCGAATCGGTGTGGAGGCTGTTCTAGGACCGGACCGTGAATGCCTTGCTGTCGGCCGGACTGCCCGGACCCCTTCCCGCCTCCCGAACGGCGCGGTAAGCTGTCCGGACAACCTCACCCAGCGAGGCAGAATGAATTTGAGATCTCCGTTCGCCCGCGGCTCTGTTCTGACGACTGCTACCCTCCCCTTCCTCCTCGTTCTCTGTCTTGCAGGCGTGACCGCCTGCGGGGATCGGAGCGCGTCGACCGAATCCTCCACCGCCAGCCAGGACGACCCGTACATCTGGCTCGAGGAAGTGGACGGCGACCGGGCGCTCGCATGGGTGTCCGAGCAGAACGAGCACTCCCTGGAACGGCTCCAGTCGGACGCGCGGTACGAGCCGCTACGAGATGAGGCGCTCGCCCTCTACGAAGCGTCGGATCGGATCCCGTACGGCAGCTACTTCGGCGGCATGGTCCACAACTTCTGGCAGGACGAGGACAACGTGCGGGGAATCTGGCGGCGCACGACGCTGGATTCCTACGCAACGGACAGTCCGGAGTGGGAGACGGTTCTCGACGTAGACGCCCTGGCAGAAGAAGAGAGCGAAAACTGGGTGTACAAGGGGAGGTCCTGCCTGCCTCCCGACTACCGGCTCTGCCTCGTGACCCTGTCTCGTGGCGGGGGCGACGCGGTGGTTACCCGTGAGTTCGACGCGGTGACGAAGTCGTTCGTCGAGGACGGTTTCTTCGTGCCCGAGGCGAAGTCGAACGTGTCGTGGGTCGATGAGAACACCCTGTTCGTGGGCACCGATTGGGGAGAGGGCTCCCTCACATCCTCCGGATATCCGCGCACTGTTCGCGTATGGCGCCGGGGCACGCCGCTGGCCGACGCCCGGCAGATCGCGGAAGCCGATTCGAGCGATGTCAGCATCGGCGGCTTCGTGACCTGGCGCCCGGAAGGGACGACTCGATTCGTCCAGCGGACTCCCCAGTTCTTCAAGTCGGAGCTGTTCTGGCTGAACGATGAGTTCGAGCCGATTCGGGTCCCACTGCAGGAAGACGCGAGGTTCTCCGGCCTGGTGGACGACCGGCTCCTCGTGCTGCTCCGGTCCGACTGGGTAGTGGACGGCACCACCTTCCCAGCCGGCAGTCTCGTGTCGATGAGTCTCCCTGAGTCCGTCGGGACCGGGGAGCCGGCAGAGGTTGAGCTCATCCTCGCGCCCACCGATCGCAGCGCCATCCGGGGAGTCTCCGAAACTCGTGACGCGGCGTACGTGAGCATGCTGGAAGAGGTCACCGGGTCCGTTCTCCGGCTGACGCGCACGGCCGACGGGTGGAATCTCGAGCCGGTCGATCTTCCGGCCAACGGCAATGTGTCGCTGACTTCCACGGACGCCTTCTCGAATGTCGTGATGGCCTCCTACCAGAGCTTCACCGTTCCAAACCGGTTGTACCTGACGCGAGACGGATCCAATCCACGCGTGATCAAGTCATTACCGGACCGCTTCGATGCTTCGGGTTTCGTGACCGAGCAGCAGTTCGCCACGAGCGCCGACGGCGAGAAAATTCCGTACTTCGTCGTGCGTCCGGCCGACCTGCCGTTCGACGGTACCGCGCCGACTCTGCTGTATGGGTACGGTGGCTTTGAAGTCTCCCTGACCCCGTCGTACGCCAGCCCGGGGACGATCGCGTGGCTCAAGCAGGGCGGCGTGTACGTGCTCGCAAATATCCGTGGCGGCGGCGAATTCGGACCGAGGTGGCACGAGGCGGCGCTGCTGGAGAATCGGCAGCGCGCATTCGATGACTTCATCGCGGTCGGCGAGGACCTCGTGGCGAGGGGAATCACGAGTCCCCAGCACCTCGGAATCTCGGGTGGCAGCAACGGCGGCCTGCTGGTCGGGGCCGTGATCACCCAGCGACCCGACCTGTTCGGAGCCGTGGTGTGTGCCGTGCCGCTGCTCGACATGCTGAGGTATCACAAGCTGTTGGCAGGGGCGAGCTGGATGGCCGAATACGGCAACCCCGACGATCCCGAGATGCGGGCCGTGATCGAGGCGTACTCACCGTATCAGAACGTCAGCCCGGACGTGGAGTACCCGGAGATCTTCTTCTGGACGAACACGCGGGACGACCGGGTCCACCCCGGGCACCCGCGGAAGATGGTGGCCCGCATGCAGGAGCAGGGGCACCCGGTACTGTATTACGAGAACACGGAGGGCGGTCACTCGGCCGGCGCGAACTTGAGACAGGCCGCGACGACATCGGCGCTGACCACGGTCTACCTGCTTCAGCAGTTGAAGGACGACTGACCCGAACGAGTCACGGCGTGGCCGGCCAGCCTGGTTGGACCGGCCACGCCGAGCGGGTGTCCCGGGTTACGGCGTCTCCGGCAGATCCATCGCCGGGTTCTGATCGAAGAAGTCGAACGGCCGCAGCTCGAACCAGTGCCACAGCACCGGCATCACCGGCCAGTCCTCGGCGCGCACCACGTGGTGCATCCCGATCGTGTGCCACA
>JAENXO010000058.1 GCA_016649455.1 Gemmatimonadota bacterium
ACTGGAGATCATGGCGGATTCGGAGCTCGCTTCCGCTCAGCTTGCCTCCGCGCGTGAGCACTTCTCCGAGATCCTCCGGCTGCAACCCGACATGCCGCCCGAAGAACAGATCAGGGTGAAGTTGAGGATGGTGGAGTGCTCGGGAGCTGCGTCGGACTGGCCGTCCGCTCGAGAAGCTCTCTGTCGTCTCGCACCTCTTCTTCGTCGAGTGCCGCTTGGTACTCTACGAACAGAGCTAAGGATTGAGGCAAATGTGTGGGCGGTTAGGGAGGCCACACGAACCAACAATAGCAGATCTGCGGAGAGACATGCGTCTAGAATTCAGAGCGCATGGAATTATGGACAAAAGGCACAGAACCTGTCGAGCGTCGGTGAGAGTACCTCACGGTATAGCCTCGCCGCATATGAGCTCTTCTTCGGATCACTCTCAACGGCGCTGGACCTTCTCAAGCCGCTTGAAGCAGAGGACCCCCACCTGCCTTCCGATCTGCAGTACCGGATTCAACTCCTTCAGGCATTTGCGAATCTAAGGGCTGCGAGTTGGGATCGGGCGGAGTTCTTTGGATCCCTTGCCCTCAATTCAGCCACTCGCGCAGGCGACCTTGTCCAACAGGCGAACGCATTGAATAACATGGTCTGTGTGGCCCTTGAAAGCGGCGATTGGGAGAGAGCTGACACTCAGTTGAGTATCATCGAGGAGAAGCTCGAGGCGCTGGAAGCGGCCCATGACGCAACACTTCCTCTCAGGATGAACAAAGCAAACATCCTCTTTTACCAGGGTCGTCCTGCGGACGCGCTTGCCCACTACACCGCATGTCGAGATATTTCACGCCAAAATGGAATTCACGAATTCGACCCGGAACTCATAGCGTGCGTTGGGCTTACGGCGCTCCAGCTTGGCGAGCACCAACTAGTTGACGAGACCTGGGAAGCTCTCGCTGAGTATCCTCCAGAGTCGCTACTTGGCATACAAGAGCGCTTCAAGATTGAGTGGTTTCGGAGCTTTATGCGAGCAAAGACAGGAGGTGCTACAGGGGTGCAGGAGGATCTCAAGGAATTGGCCGCCCTTTACTTAGATAAGGACCAGCTGGAAGCAGGAAAGCTCGAGTGGCTAAGTTTTCTGCTTGGGGACCAGTGGAGGCAAGAAGATCTATGGCAGGCCGAACTAGAGAAGATGGGAGTCTTGGGAATTCGCTGGTTCGCATTCTTCAGTCGCCGCTGGCTACGGCAAGTAAGGCAATCTTAGTCAGGCACGTGTGTGTGAGGCGGTCCCTAAACGGCCCCGGAGTCAAGACCGGACTTTCCAACTGTCTTCGGGACATAGGTTGGAAGCGACGTCTCAATCTCGCCTAGAAGATCCTGCTCCAGCACTAAGTCGACAATTGAGGGATCAAACTGTGTTCCTCTGTGTCGAAGTAGTTCCTCCCGCACAACGCTAATTGGCAGCGGATCTCGATATGGCCTGGCTGTCGTCATAGCATCGATCGTATCGCATACCATGATGATCCTCGACCCCAGCGGAATGCCTTCTCCTGCCAATCCACTCGGATAGCCATCACCGTCCCACCTTTCATGATGGTGGCGCACAGAACTCAAGATGTCTTGGTGAAGGTCCCGAATCGACTTGAGTATGTCTACTCCTCGATCTGGATGTGCTCTTATCAGATCGCGCTGCGCAGGAGTAAGCGGTCCCTTCTGCCGAAGGATTTCAAGATAGGCAACATCGATCTTACCGATATCGTGGAGCAATGCAGATTTCCTAATGTACCCAAGATCCTTGCGATTGGACCTCATGGCTCGAGCAATAAGTTGCGCAGATTCCGAAACGCGAACTGAATGGCCCGATGTATACGGATCCTGCGCTTCGATGGTCTTTATGAGCAACTCGAGAAGATCGTCATTGAGTCGCCTGAGCTCGTAGGTCGTTCCGTAGCTATAACGCAAACCAAACAGTGGGATCACGGTGAGTACAAGTATCATCCAGCCAAATTCCACATACAGCAGTGCCACACCTACGGCCAGCAAACTCATCGCAAAGTCAAAAAAAATGAGCCCGCCTGACATTTGCCTCCAGGTCTCAAAGATCGGTTTCTTCTCAGCTACAGAAACCACGTACGAGACCGAAATCGTGTTCACGCCGAAGTAAGTGATAATCGCCACGATGAATGGTGGAAAATTTTGACTGAAATCAAACTCTGTCAGGCTGACTTGCCCATCAAAGAGAACATATACGGCACCAGCGGCTGCGACTGAGAGGACCACCTGGGACGTATTAAAGATCTTCTTGAATGTCGGCTTGTCATAAAAGAACAGCTCTGAGACGGTCTCGGAGACAAGAGCTAATGCGGAAGCTCCAGCTGGGCCGATCAGTAGGACTGCAGCAAGTTGCGGAACGAAGTCCAACGAAGACGTCGCACCACCCTCCGAAATCTGCAGTGCCATCAGCGTGCTGATGAGGCTCAGCCCAAGGAGAATCACGCTGGCCGTGAGCCAATCAGGATTGACCAACGAATGGGGGTCGAAGAAGAAGACGAAAGAGAGTAAGACTGACCCAACCGCAAGTACGGCTGAAAGCCAAATGATTGAGTTAAGTTCGCGGGGAATCTGCATCACACAGCGAACCCCCAGTTTCCGCCCCTACCACTTAAGGGTACCGCCGAAGAGTAAGCTAAGAAGCCACATAGAGCCATACCTCCTTTCGCGTGAAAGTCATACCCAACCGCTAACGGGTATGCTTCAGCTCCGCTCGGAGGCGTCACTCCGCTCGTCTCACGGCATTTGGCAGAAACTGGGGGTTATGTTTCCTTTCCTGTAAGACGGCTCTGCTGGACACTTCGTGCCCATCCAAGCTCAGCAAATAGAGCCCAAACCGATGTTGAAGAAAGCCCTTCAGACGACCTGGCGCAAGCCTAGACCAGGGTCAGCGTTCCGCCAGCCAGCGGTTCGTGGCCTGGAGACAGGAGAGGACGGCCGCCTCTTCAGGCGAGTCCGTGATGTGGGCAATACCGGCGAGCGTGATCCCGCGACGACCTTCTGCCGCACCGACGATTGAGACCACGAAGCTCCGTCCCAGCGAGTCGAGCCTGGAGACTCCCTGCAGGGAAAGGTGGATCTCTTCGTCGCAACATTGCTGAAGCGCTTCCAGCACTGCAGCAGCTGCCACGTCGAGTCTTCCTTTCTCGAAATCGGGACCTTCGGCTTCACCGGTGAGGACGGTGCCTTCGTTCTCAATCTCCACTCGACAGGTCATTCGCTGACCGGCGGTGCGCTCGATGTGGAGTCCTTTGAGAACGAGCCGACGCTCCTTGGGCGCGACCGCCACTTCAACCGCGGCTGCTGCGGTGGCGGCGTCATCCTCGATGGCCCGGGAAATCTCGGGACCGCGTACTCGCGCGATAGAGATCTTCCGGTGGTCTACCTGGAGTCCGAACTCTGCGAGCAGGGCTGACTCGATATTGCGTACGATCTGCTTCGGTCCAAGCTCAGACGCAGACAGGACATGGATCTCATCGATTCCACCGTGTCCATCCGGAACGATCTTCAGCGAACCGACCCCTTCGAGCGCGACGAGGAGTTTCTCGATCCGCTTTAACCCCCATGGGTCGAGCCCTACGATTTCTTTCGCTCCGCTCTCTTCGGGATTCATCGAACGAGCTGTCCTCCGATTGCCGGGTGAACGGTATTGCCACCCTGGGCCTTGGCCACGTAGAGAGAGGCGTCTGCTTCCGCCATCAGTTCTTCACGCGTGAGGTTAGACTGTGTAATCCCCGAATGATACGCGACCCCAATACTCAGCGTAACCCCCACTTCGCCTTCCGGGACGGGCACTTTGAACGCTTCTGTCTTCTCGCGAATCTCCTCTGCAACCCGTCCTGCACCCCGCCGATCCGGATTCACCAGAATCAGCACGAACTCGTCGCCACCGTATCGACACACGATGTCGGTGCTCCGGACGGCCTCGTGGAGGATCTCAGAGATGCCGACGAGCAACGCGTTTCCTGTGGCGTGACCGCATTTGTCGTTGATCGGCTTGAACTTGTCGATATCAACGAACAAGAGGGCGATGGATGTTCCCGTACGACTCGCGCGCGACAGCTCCTCATCGAGTCGCTCGGTCAGCACGCGGAATGTGAAGGCACCCGTAAGGGAGTCGTGAAGGGCGTCACGGGAGGCTCGCTCGTACTGACGTCCCAGATATATCGGACAGAGCGCCAGCGTGTTGCGACCACGAGCGACCGCCGATGCGAATTCCATGCAGGTGGAATGTCCGCAGGATCCGGTGTTCCACGGACGTCCATCCGGTGTCGTTCCAATCAGGCCTAGGATCCTCTGGATCTCGGCAGGCTCCACCGGTGGCAAATCGGAGACGACCTGGTCGAACGCGATAGACAGTTCGGGTGCGCTCTGCGGGTCGATCACCGGCTCAGGGGATGGCAGGAGCTCGAGAAGTTCCGCCAGGTCCTTGCGCCAGTAGAGGTCCTCGGGCGGACCGTAGGCAGGGTGCCCGAGGTTGCCCTCGAACGGCAGAATATCGACGAAACCTAGCGAGGACTCGTCGCCTAGTACGGCTCGCGCCACGGGAGCCAGCGACTGAAGACCGCGCTCCTTCCGGAACCGGCTCGAGGACTGTCGGTTCTCTTCGAGCATGTCTCGTGGGAGACCCCCGGCGACCGCCAGGTGACGTCTCCGCTCGGGAGGCATTCTCGTCATGGTCAACGGCTGGTCGAGCGGATTGACATCTGCGCTCTCGAACAGCACTTCGAGCTCATCGAACGAGATGGACGCGTCAAACACGGAACGATCGCCGTTGAAACCGGGGGCGCCGACGCCGGCATATACGATCTCCGCCTTATTTTCCTCCATCTGGCGTACGTACCGGGCCAGGGCAACAGCCGGTGTTACGATCGGAGCCAGGAAGGGAAGAAGCTCGGGCAGCTTGATCCGGCAGTAGTTCACGACGATCGGGCTGGTTGAGCGCAGCCATGCCTTCTGCGGGCCGTCACGCCACAACCGCTGATACTCATATGCCACCAGCTCGTCTCCGAGCTGCTCGTAGTAGACCGACGAAAATCCCGCTGCGTAGCAGGCGTTCAGAATTTGCTCGGGCGTCGCCGGATAGAAGTAGACGTTGGCCTCGGTGGGGAGAATAAGGACGGCACGGCCGGTGGAAAGAGTGTCCCTGCACACCTCGAGGTCACCTACGACATCGATCGCCTCATGATGACAGCTTGGAACGCAGAGACCGCATTCGATGCAATCACTTTCAACGATCTCGACAGCCTGGCCGGAGACGGAAATCGCCTCGACCGGGCACACACGGACACACGCCATACAAGACGTGCAGCTATCGTTGATCGAGAATCGAAGGCCCAAGAACCCGTTTCTCTCCTGCAATGTGAGATCTGACGGCGATCGTCATACCCGGAATTTTGCGGACTCTCCGGAACCCGGCTCGGATACAAGAAACATACCCGGATCTGGTCTGTCCCCGAAACGGAGACTGGCGGGCCGATCTGAAGGGCGCGATCTGTATATCCAGCAATCAAAACGGCTTAGGGCCTGGCTCCCGAATCACGAATGGCCCGATGTCCAGACCGGAACTGAATTGCGAGTCAACCCTTCCTGTGGCGCCATGGCAACGCCCGGGGCCCGACAGCTAGCGCCGATCCCACACCTCAAGGAAGCTGAGGCTCAGTCAGTCGGGCATGGTTGTTCCCGCCCGGCTTCGTACCTAGCTTACCGCGGCTCCGGCAGACTCGGCCGGAGAGTGACGTGCGACGGACTGACAATTCGGCGGTTCGTCTGGATCTCACCAACTGGCAGACGACCATGGCCAAACAGGATTCCGGCCTGCTCAAGAAGCTGATATTCCGGCTCGACGGCACGGCTGACAGCAAGAAAGTCGATTTCACGAGCAGGACCGGCACGCCCTGGGTAGCGGAGCTGTCCATCCATTCCGGAACGAGCCCGCAGTCTCCGCAGCTGTTGATCCTGTTCCGCAACCAGTTGAACGTTCAGGCGCGGCAGCGCTACACCCTGGTTCCGCCGGGCTACTCGAAGGTCCCCACGGAGGCTGCAAAGCAGCTCGACGAAGCGGATCTCAGGGAGTTGCTGGCCGAATCAGTGGAAGTCTGAGGAGCGGACGATGACGAGAACGATCGTCGATGACGATTTCCTCACGTGGGAAGTCTACGTGTCGGGTGGACAGCCGGACTCACCGGAAGCCGCCCGCCTGTTCTTCCTTTGCCTCGATGCTCTGACGAGCCCTGCTCGATTCGTGGAGCATGGGAGCCGCAGCGTAGCCGCCGCCGAGCGGGATCTTCTGGGGCTCACCGACGGCGAACTCAAAGAGATGCTCGCCCGCAGCGTTCCCAATTCCTAGGCCCCGGATCGGGCGTGAGCGGACCGTTCGCGATGGCACATGACGGGCGCGAGGGCTCGATCGAAGTCATCACCGGGGTGATGTTCAGCGGCAAGTCAGAGGAACTCCTCCGTAGAGTCCGTCGTGCCCTCATAGCCCGCAAAGCCGTCCAGGTGTTCAAATCGCACCTGGACGATCGATATTCAGGCATCCATGCGATCAGCTCGCACGACGGGCGACGGGTAGAGGCACGACCGGTTTCCAGCTCTCTCGAAATCGCCGGGCACATCGAGGACGACGTGGATGTCGTGGCGATCGACGAGGTCCAGTTCCTCGACACGGGCATCATCGAGGTCGCGAACAGACTCGCCGATCGTGGGATTCGCGTCATCATATCCGGGACCGATATGGACTTCCGCGGTGAGCCGTTCGGCCCGATCGGCCCATTACTGGCGGTAGCCGAGCGCATCGACAAGCTGCACGCGATCTGCGTGGTGTGTGGCGAGCTCGCGACCAGAAATCAACGACTGATCGACGGCCGTCCGGCGGTAGCGGAGGGGCCGACGATCCAGGTCGGAGGATCGGAAACCTACGAGGCGCGGTGTCGGTACTGCCACGAGGTGCCTTCGAGTCAAGACGATCAGATTCGACTGATCGACGATTTCGAGGAAGCTGGAATGGAGTCTGCGCGTCGGTCTCAGACCTGAAACGCGTGGAGCGCGGTCGCTTTTACCTGCACCCAGATCACGGTATCCACCTCGAGAGACAATTCATCGGCTGCGGCGCGTGTGATGACCGCGACCCAGTGCCCGGCTCCCGCGAGACGCACCCGAAGCAAGCTCCCGGCAGGCCGGATCTCAGTTACGCGAGCCTGGAATCGATTTCGGGGACTCCCCTGAATCTCCGAGCGCGACAAAAACAGGTCCTCCGGTCGGTAGACGACCCGTACGCGGTCTCCGGGCTCGGCCGATCCGGCAGCCGCGAGCTCCGTTTCATCGACGTAAACGACCAGGAGCCCGTCCTGCGAGGAAGTGACCGAAGCGCGGAAGGACAGCTCGGCGCCTGTCACGGCGGCGATAAACGGATCGACCGGGTTCTCGAACAGGTCTTCCGGACAACCTGACTGAACGACCCGTCCGTCCCGCATGACGATCACCCTGTCGGCGAGGCTGAACGCATCCGCCCTGTCGTGCGTGGCCAGGACGGTGGCATGGCGGCCATCGCGCGCCACGTGCTCGAGATCCTCGATGAGGGCGGTTCGAGCCATCGCGTCAAGGTTGGAGGCGGGCTCGTCGAGAAACAGGACGTCCGGGTCGAGAGCCATCGCTCGCGCCACCGCTACTCTCTGTGCCTCGCCGCCCGAGAGCGCCCGCGCGTCCCTCTCCAGAAGACCCTGGATACCGAGCTGAGCGGCCGCTTGCTCGGCGACCTGGCGCCTCGAATCAGAAGCATGGCCCCTGAGCCGAAGACCCAGTTCGATGTTGCTCCGCACGGACCCCGCCCACAGGTGCGGGCGCTGGAACACGAACGCGGAGCGTTTGCGCATCAGCCTTTCAGCTTCGCGGCCTGATCGATCGAGGAAAGAAATCGATCCCGAGTCGGGTGTCTGTAGCATCGCGAGAACTCGGAGCAGCGTCGATTTGCCTGCACCGTTCGGTCCCAGCACCGAGAGGATCTCTCCGCCTCGGATCTCGATCTGCTCGATGTCGAGCAGCGGAGCTGCCCGGCCCGCGACAAGAAGATCCCGACCAGTGAGAATGGCCGGCCCGGCGTCAGAAGAGAGGGTCCTCAAGCTGGGATCGGACTCGAAGGCCCGCGATGATGGAGGAGCGTGAGTAACAGGTTTACCGCGAGCGCGATCGTGAGAAGCACGATTCCGATCGCGATCGCGACGCTGAAATTACCACGGCGAGTCTCCAGGACGATTGCGCTCGTCATCACCCGCGTTTCGCCCGCCAGGTTGCCACCCACGATCATCACGGCCCCGACCTCGCTGATCACTGCGCCGAAGCCTGCCGCGACGGCGGCCACGAGCGAGGCCCGCGCTTCACGCAGGTGGAGGAGGAGTGCCTGCCACTGGCTGGCACCAAGGCCCCTTGCCTGCATCCGTACGTCGGGTGAGACGCTGTCGAGGGCCGCCAGGGTTACCGCCACGATGTAAGGCCCGGCCAGGACGACCTGCGCGAGGATGACGGCGCCCGGTGTATACAGCAGCTCCAGAGGTCCGAGCGGGCCGCTACGCGACAGCAGAAGATAGACCACGAGACCGATGACTACCGGCGGGAAGGCAAGGCCGGTGTTCACGAGGGCGACGACCGGCATCCGCAGCCGGAATCGTGACAGAGCGAGCCCTACCCCGATCGGCAGGCCGATGAGCACGGCCAGGATCAGGGCGGCTCCCGAGATGGCCAGCGACCGCAGCACGACATCAATCACATAGGCGTCGCCCGAGGTGAGGAGCTGCCAGGCCAGCACGACCGGGTTCGTCGCTTCGCTCCCGTCTCCGGCAGCCGAATCGTCCGGGATGACGAATGGGACAGGCGAGAACAGCGGTGCGCCGAAGCGGTCGCTGCCGTAGGAGGCGATCATCGACTGCGCCCGTTCACTGAGCAGCCACCGCCAGAATCGCTCAGCCCCGGCCTGGTTCCTTCCCGCCGTGGCCATCATGATGGAGTAGAAATTCTCCAGCAGGTGCCCACCCTGGACCAGGACTTCGAGGTCCGCGGCATCGCCAAGCACTGTGAGAGTCGCACGGTCGGTGAGGACGTAGGAGCGGCGCTCAGAGGCAATCACCAGCGTGTTGCCCATCCCCTGGCCGGCTTCCTGGTACCAGGGAGCCACGGGCGAGGCCCCGCTCGCCGCCCACAGCGCCAGTTCCCGCTTGTGGGTGCCGGAGTCATCTCCGCGCGACAGGAATGGAGCTTCGGCGCTCGCGATCGTCGCGAAGGCGGCGGGTCCGGGCTCGGTCTCGGTCTCGGAAATGCCCCGAATCGCTGCCGGGTCCTCGGCCGGGCTCGCGATCACGAAATCGTTGCGCATGAACGTGACTCGATTCCGCCCGTGCCCCGCCCGGACGAATTCTAGCTCGGCGTCGGGCGCGTGAACCAGGACCAGGTCCGCGTCTCCTCTACGACCCAGGGCCAGGGCCTGTCCCGTACCCACGGCCAGCACCTTGACCTCGAGATCCGGGTTCTCCTGCTCGAAGGCGGCCACCAGCGTGTCCAGGAGACCGGTGTCGTAGACCGACGTCGTAGATCCAAGGTATACGACACCGGCGGGCTCACTCGCGCACCCCGACACGAGTGATACGAACGCGACGAGGCTGACCCAGCGGGACAGCGGCGCCAGACGCCGGAATGTCGCCGAGACGGGCAGAAACGACGGGTATTCAACCATGACGAAGCCACCGAACGAGTTCCGGGAGATTGGGTCGCTTCCCCTTCATCAGGATGCCGACCCGGTAGATCCGACCCGCCGCCCACGCGAGAGCGAAGGTAGCTGCAAGCAGCAGGACGACCGCGAGGGCCGACTGCCACATGGGCACGTGCGAGGCCGCGATTCGCATCGGCATCAGGATCGGACTGAAGAATGGGAAGAGTGACATCGCGACGACCCACGTAGCGTCCGGCGTCTGCATCGCCGCCGGCAGGACGAGAATCGGGAGAATAATTGGCATGAGCGCCGGAATCAGTACCTGCTGCACATCCTGCTCGCTCGTCACGAGCGCACCCGCA
>JAENXO010000068.1 GCA_016649455.1 Gemmatimonadota bacterium
GTGGTCTAACTCCCCGGAGGATATGCCTCCATGATCTTCGCGACCGCGTCGTTGATCTTCTGAGCGCGTTCCTCGGGGGTGTCGTTGCCCTCGGACAGAGTCTTCGTGCCGACTCCCTGCCACACCATCTTCTTCGACTCGAGGTCGAACAGACCGATGACCAGGGATCCTTCGGTGTAGGTAGTTGCGTAGGTCGTGCTCGAGCCGCCGCCCCAGCCGCCGTAGCCGTAGCCGCCGTAGTAACCGCCCGGCCAGCCCGAGCTGACGGTCTGCAGCGTGGTCTGGTCCTGCGTGGTGAGCTGGAATCCGACACCGAGGTCCGCATCGACGGCCCGCGTCGCCTTCCGGAGTCCCTTGGCGTTCAGATTCGCCTCGACAGCGGCCTGGAGTCTCGTGTCCACCAGGTCACCCAGCCCGGTCGTGTACGCGCCCTCGACCCAGGCGTAGGTCTGGTACGCGCCGAAGTTGGCTGTCGGGTCCCAATCGGAATTTGTTTCGATTCCGCTTCCGCAGGCGGAGAGAACCAGGGCGACAGCCCCGGCTGCGAACAGTTTCTTCCTCATTGCCAGCTGCTCCCATCTGAGATGAAGAGAAAAGCGTGCTTCAAACCTCACGTAGCCGAGTCAGCCGGGCAAGTGTTCGTGCTGCGTGGCTCCAGCCCGTTTCCCTCGGTCAGTCGTGGTGCTCCGCGGGCTCCATCGTCTCGGCCCCATCCAGCTTTCCGGCAAGCCGGGCCGGATCGTGAATCAGCAGCGGCAGGTGCTGCGGGCAGATCCAGTGCGGCGATCCCTGGTACACGAGGGATACCAGCGGTACGTCGTCCTGGGAGCGGTCGCAGGCGAGGCATGTCGGCTTTCCTGTCACTGCGAGTTCCTTTCCCGACGTGCGGCTTGCCGGAGTTCGTATGTCCGTTCCGCGTACGCCGCATCCTCGACCCACAGCTTTCGTTGGGAGCGGAGGATGAACGGGCGGATCAGGCCGGCCGCCTTCAGGGCGCCCCGGAAGCCGGGCCGCTCCGAGGTCGCCAGGGTCGCTTCGATGATGGCCGTGCGACCGTCGGTCAGCGGTGTCGTGTGCGTCTCGACCACACTCCCGGTCCCCTCTCCATCCACGATCGTCATGGTGATCGTGCGGGCATCCGGACAATGGAAAGTGGCGTCGACCTCGATCCCCAGCCGATCGCTGAACCCGTACACGACTCTCACAACCAGCCGGTCGTCGAGCAGCCCGATGACCCGGAGCCGCTTGAACGTATGCGGGTGATAGTAGACGCCATGCCATGGATCGAGTCGGTTCGCGATCACGTCACGCGGCTCGCATGCCGCTTCCATTCGCATCACCGAGTCGAGAAAGGTGTCGGGTCGGGGAGACACGATCGGTCGGGCGGTGGGCGCCCCCTGGTCGTCGGGAATGCGGATCCAGGCGAGCACGCCGTCGTCGTACGATTCCAGCGGACACCAGGCGCCATGCTTTCCATTGCCGAGCTCGAGCCCGTGCCAGGGGCACACGAGTCGCCCCTCCCTGACGTGTCCATCGGACAGTCGGGCACCCATGTGCGGGCAGGCGTCGGGCGCGATCCTCAGCTCACCGTCCACCCGCCATGCGACCAACTCCCTGCCCGCGATCGTGTAGGATCGAGGCCGAGCTCCGATTTCCCTCGAGCCATCCACCACATACCACCCCCCGGTCGGCATCTCGAGTGCCCGGTCCAGGTGTGCCTGGATAAGGATCGGATTCGCCTGTACCCAGTCGGGTCCGCGCAGCTCGGGCGGGAGCTCAGCAGGGAGCCGTGACAGGCTTCTTCCGACGGTCCGGATGCTGGACATGTGCGACTCTCGTTGAGGCTCGGGTTCAGCGAGGCGGATTCCGGGGGCCGTACAGGCGCACGGTCTCGGCGACCAGCGGAGCGGCCGGGAGCGCGGATATCACACGGAGATCATCAAAAATCGATCCTCCATCGAACAGAAATCGGGCCAGGGCATCCGGAGGTACTCGTTCGAACATGGCGAGAAACATCTCCGGCGCGCGCTCCGGGCAGCGAACAAGATGCGACAGGAATACGCGATCCAGAAACGCGGAACGATCCGAATAGTGCGGAACATGCTTCGGTGGTTCCAGGGTGGGGTCTTCGGCCCAGGTCGTAAGTCGCTTCGCCAGCATGGCAGCGTTCCGCTGAATCGCCAGGAATGCGTACCCGGTCGAGGGTCGTGCCGCTCCCCCGCGTATGCCGATGTCCAGGATCCGTGAGGCGTCGCTGGCCGGCGCTGGACAGGCGTCCATCGGGATCGCGCCGGTCTCGGAATGCAGGACCTCGAATCGATCCACGCCAAACTGCGTTATGACGTAGTCCGCGATCTCCCCTGCGTATGACTCGATGGGCCGCGGCTCGTCGCCGAAGTAAGTGTCTTCGACCAGCGCCGTGCGAGCGTCGAACGGGAGCAGATAGATGAAGTGGATTCCGCGGTCCTGCGACACCCGGAAGTCCATCACCGTGGCGACAGAGGGATCGAACACGTCCGCGTCCGTCCGGATCGTCTCACCATGGAAGTGCTGCAACAGCCGGGGACACCGGCGGTCGCGGGCAGGTCGCCGTCGGTCCACGACCGGCCGGGGACGGCTGTCCAGCCCCAGCCTCGCCATGACCTCACCATTGTCGGTAGAGGCCCGGACCAGATTTCCCTGTTGCTCGATCTCGTTAACACGGACTCCGAGTCGAAGCTCGACGTTCGGGTCGGCACCGAGGAGTCGCTGCGCACGATCGTAGAACACATCCGCCGGAAGATGATCGTACGTCAACCCGGGAGATGAGCGGTCTACCCGTCGCGTCTGGTCGGCGACGCTCCAAGTCCGCCACCGGTGCGAAACGCAGTCCTCGAACGGATTCGGCAGCACGTTCCAGAAGCACCAGGTCCGATCGTGTGTGTATTCGGTCCGCGGCTCCAGCAGCAGGATTTTCAGCTGGCGCGTGAATCCAGCGTCGGAAAGCTGAACCGCACAGGAGAGGCCGGCTGCGCCCGCGCCGACAATGATGACATCGGCGTCCACTTCGTTCAGCGTGTCCTCCGAAGTCCGGGACCGCCGAGGACCCTGCGAAGCGCCCGGACTCTCGGTGACCAGGGGCTTCGCCGTCCCGCTCCAACGCCCAGCGTAGATTCCGCCCGGTCCAGGGCGTCCTCGATCAGCGCGTCGTGCAGCGGAGCGTAGATGGCGGGCCATGAGAGCCTCGCGAGACCCGAAACCCGCATGTCGATGACGTGGCGGAGCGTCGCGTGCTCACCCGTTGGAATCACCTCGAACTCGTGTGTACCGCCGAACCCGCGCGGCGCCGTGAACCGAAATCGAACCAGCCGAGCCGGGTCGTAAGCTTCAACACTGTAGCGGATCGGACCGTGACCCCCCGCCGACCCGACCCGCAGTCCGGAGTCGAGCCGCATCGACGGCCACGCGTCTCTTGGCCACAGGCGGTCCTTCGGGGAGGCGAGCGAATCGATAAGGGCACCGGCTTCGTCCGGTCGGCTCGGAAGATATCGTTCGTGAATTACGACGGTCCGCCCCCTGGCCTGTTTTCCGCGCTCGCTGTCGGGGTTCATCCACTACTCCAGCCGACCGAGTATTCGATCCTCTTCCGATACGATATCGGCGCATTCTTCATGGCTCGCGATCGGAGCCCAGTCAAACGTGTTCCTGTCGGGTGCCGGATCGGGCACGAATGTCGGTGTGAAGGCACGCAGCACGAGGTTGCTCGCCCCCAGCGTCCGCTGCTCGTTCGTTCCCAGCATGTTACCGCTCATCCGGCCGTCGAGCGCCAGCTCGCCGTCCAGGCCCCTGATCATTCGCTGTACGACGTAGACCTCTCCACTGACGAACCCCTCAACGCGAACCGTGACTCCCGGGTGGCCGTCGCGGTCCGGATCCGTGACGCGCCGGTCATCAGCGTCGCCCGGAAGCGGGTCCGATGCAGGGTTTTCCAGCTCTGCCCCGATCACGGCCGCGTGCTCAATGATTACAACCCGCCACGGCCCGACTCCTTCGATCTCGGCCCGTGACCGCCAGGCAGGAAGGGCAGCGACGAACGCAGAATCGAGCACCGTGCGGACTCGACCAATCGGGTCCTGCCGCACGGCGCAGAATCGTGTGCCGACGAATATGTCCGTCCCCTCTCTGCTGACGTCGTGAATCGCGATGGCAATCGTCCGCACCGGGATCGGGCGCGAGCGGGGGCCTGGTTGCGTGCGGCTGGTCATGACCTGGCGACTGGCGTACCGGCCATCCGGCATCGGAATCGTGTCGAACGGACTGGCCTGAGGAACGGGGCCGAGCAGCGACGTGCACGCGACCAGCACCGGGAGGATTGCGATCATGACTCGACGCTAGCGAGGATTGGTCACACGTGGCAAGCCAGGTTGACCGGGCCAAACTCCGTGGTCGGCACTATGTTCGCTCCGATAGATCTGAATTTTGGGAGGGAGACAGGATTGCGGACAGCCATGTGCAACGACTTGCGACCCCATGCAATCGTCATTGGTTCCGGCTTCGGAGGCCTCGCGGCAGCCGTCCGCCTCGGGGCTCGCGGCTATCGAGTTACCGTGCTCGAGCGACTCGACCAGCCTGGCGGACGGGCGAGGGTGTTCCGTGAGAATGGGTACGTGTTCGACGCCGGACCGACCGTGATCACCGCACCATTTCTGCTGGAGGAGTTGTGGCAGCTGTGCGGACGCCGGCTGGAGGACGAGATCGAGTTGCGCCCCGTGGACCCGTTCTACCGCATCCGGTTCGACGACGGATCCGAATTCGACTATTCCGGCGACGCCGAGCGGATGCGAGCCGAGGTCGGGCGGTTCTCACCCGACGATGTGGCCGGCTACGACTCGTTCGTGGAGATGAGCGAGCGGATCTTCCGCGTCGGATTCGAGCAGCTGGGTCATGTCCCGTTCTCGTCTCCCATGGACATGCTCCGAATCGCCCCGGCCATGGTCCGCCTCAGGAGCTATCGGACCGTGTACGGGCTCGTGTCGTCGTACATTAAGGACGAAAAGCTCCGGCAGGTCCTGTCATTTCACCCGCTGCTGGTAGGCGGGAATCCGTTCTCGACTACATCGATCTACTCACTCATCGCGTTTCTGGAGCGGAAGTGGGGGGTCCATTTCCCGATCGGAGGGACCGGCGCGCTGGTCCAGGGCCTGCTCGGCCTGGTTGCAGAACAGGGTGGATCACTTCGCCTCGACGCCGACGTCGAGGAGGTGATCGTGGAAGCGGGCCGGGCGCGCGGTGTGCGATTGAGGAACGGAGAAGAGCTGCGGTCCGAAATCGTGGTGTCGAATGCCGACTCCGCATGGCTGTATCGACACATGGTTCCCGAATCCGACCGCCGGCGCTGGACCAACACCCGGATCGAGCGGGCGCGCTACTCCATGGGGTTGTTCGTGTGGTACTTCGGGACGAAACGGCGATACCCGGAGGTCGCCCACCACACGATCCTCCTCGGGCCACGGTACAAGGGCCTGCTGGATGACATCTTTCGGACGAAACGTCTCGCGAAGGACTTCAGCCTGTACCTGCATCGGCCGACACGCACGGATCCCGGGCTCGCTCCCGACGGCTGCGATTCGTTCTACGTTCTGTCGCCGGTGCCGAACCTGGCCGGTGACGTGGACTGGGCGACGCAGGCGGAGCCGTACCGCCAGGCGATCGAGTCGTATCTCGAAGCGACCGTGCTCCCCGGACTCGGCGCCGAGATCGAGGTGTCCCGGGTGCTGCAGCCACTGGATTTCCGCGAGCAGCTCCTCGCTTTCCGTGGCTCCGCATTCGGCCTGGAGCCGGTCCTGACCCAGAGCGCGTGGTTCCGTCCGCACAACCAGAGCGAAGACATAGAGGGGTTGTATCTGGTTGGTGCCGGTACACATCCGGGAGCCGGCCTGCCCGGAGTCCTGTCCACGGCGCGGGTGCTTGATTCGATCGTGCCCGATCCATGAGCAACGCAGACGTTCTCGCATGTCGGCAGATCCTCCGGCAGGGATCCAGGAGCTTCCATGCCGCTTCGCTGCTTCTACCTCACCGCGTCGGCGACGCTGCCTCCGCGCTGTACGCGTTCTGTCGTCTCGCGGACAACGCGGTCGATCACCCGAGTGCTCCCGGGCCCGTGGTTTCGGGGCTCGAGGCCAGGCTGGACGCGGTCTATTCGGACGATCACCTGAATAGCTCCGTGGACAGGGCGTTTCGCGACGTCGTAACGACCCATGAGATTCCCAGGGCCGTGCCGGAGGCGCTGCTCGAAGGACTTCGGTGGGACGAAGCGGGGCGTACGTATTCCGACATCTCCGATCTGTATGACTACGGCGTTCGCGTCGGCTCCACGGTGGGCGTGATGATGACGCTCGTGATGGGACGACGGGACGCCGAGACTCTGACCGCCGCATCCGAGCTCGGCCTGGCGATGCAACTCACGAACATCGCCCGCGACGTGGGCGAGGATGCTCGCCGGGGCCGGATCTACCTGCCCCTCGGTCGGCTGCGGAACAGTGGAATCGATCCCGATGCCTGGCTGCGCGAGCCGCGGCTCGAGCCAGGAATCAGCGACACAGTGGCCTGGTTGCTCGACGACGCTGACCGACTGTACGCGCGGTCCTGGAAGGGAGTCGCGCGGCTTCCGTCGAGCAGCCGTCCCGCGATCCGGGCGGCCGCGCTGCTCTATTCCGAAATCGGGAACGAGATCCGACGTGCCGGTTTCGATTCGATCAGTCGCAGGGCGTGGACGACCCGGATGACCAAGCTTCGGATCCTGGCCCGGGCCGGGCTCGGGAGCGGGCCGCCGCCGGGAGCGTTTCCCGGCGCCGCGCGAGCCGCGAGCGATCCGGATACCGATCCCGCACGGCATGCAGTCGCGATCGTGGTGGCCGCCGCGGCGGCAGGCGGGACCGCAGATGCAGTCGCGAGTTGAACTTCCGCCCGAAACCGGGTTACGAATGGCAACCATGAACGAGAGCGACAACTACTATCGACGCGGCCTTGGTCTCAAGGCACAGGTGAAGCCGGTGCTCCAGGCCGAGTACGGGAGCACGGTGGTGGAGGCGATGAAGGCCTCGGACCACCAGTTGAAGGCAGGCAGGCTCACCTTCCGGATGGCGAAGAGTCTCGGGTTCTGCTACGGCGTGGACCGCGCCGTGGAGTACGCATACGAGACCTGCAGGAAATTTCCCGATCGGCGAATCTTCCTCGTTGGCGAGATCATCCACAATCCGCTGGTGAATCGTCAGCTCGAATCGATGGGCGTTGTGTTCCTGTACCCCGACGTTGAGGGGAACTTCGACTTCGCGCAGGTTGAGCCGTCAGATGTGGTGATTCTGCCCGCATTCGGTGTGGCGATCGATGCGTTCGAGAGATTGCGGAACATCGGCTGTGTTCTGGTCGATACGACGTGCGGTTCCGTGCTGCACGTGTGGAAGCGGGTCGAAAGCTATTCCCGCGACGGTTTCACCGCGTTGATTCACGGTAAGTTCCGTCACGAGGAGACGCGGGCCACGAGCTCGCAAGTCCTGAAACACGATGGCGGGAGCTTCCTCGTCGTGCGCAATCTGGATGAGCTGGATCTCGTGTGTAACTTCATACGTGGATCCGTGCCTGCAGATGCCATTCGCACGGCGTTCGTCGGGAAGACGTCGGAGGGATTCGATCCCGAGGTCCATCTCGCCCGCATCGGCGTCGCAAATCAGACGACCATGCTGGCCACTGAATCGCTCGAGATCGCTCGCGTGGTGGGCGAGGCGATTCGTGACCGGTGGGGTGAGGCGGAGCTGCAGAATCGGTTCCGGAGTTTCGACACGATCTGTTCGGCCACGCAGGATCGTCAGGATGCGGTGCTGGACCTCATGCAACAAGAACCGGACATGATGCTGGTGATCGGCGGCTACAACTCCTCGAACACGACGAACCTCGCGAACATCTGTGCCGACCATGTTCGCACCTATCACATCGAGACCGATCGCAGCATCGATCCCGTGCGAAGGACGATCTCTCACAAGCAGGTGGCTACCGGGGAGGTGCTCGAGGAATCGGACTGGCTGCCGACGGAAGGGGAGCTGGAGATCGGACTCACGGCGGGCGCATCCACTCCGGACAGCCTGATCGGCCGGACCGTGGAGCGGATCCTGCTCAGCCTGGGCGAGGACCCGGAACTCGTCCTTGCGAAGGCTCTGGCCGCGACGCCTGACTAACCCCCTGTGTCGCAGCCGGCTCCGGCAGCGGTCGTCAGGGAAAGCGGTCTGCGGTCGGCGTGAGAGTGGCCGGCCTCATGCCAGTGTCCGACCTGCTGCTCTCCCAGGCTCCAGCACAGCGCGACGGGCCGGCCGTCGAGCATCGAGCGAAAATCGATCACACCCGTCGGTTCGTGAAGAAAACACCCGACCTGGCGCAGCTCGTCCAGGTATGCCTCTAGCCGGGCCGACGACCGGGCGACCAGTTCCCGAATCTGCTCGAGCTCGCCGGGAGTGCCAGTCGTGCGAGCCCGGACCCTGGCCTGCCGCAGCTCGGGAAGCAGCTCCTGAAGCTGCCCGTTTTCGTGGGCGATATCGCTCGCGATGCGGCGAACCAGCGGAAGTGCGCGAGTCGCTTCTTCGGCCGTGAACAGCCGGAGCTCGTCAGCACCCGTCATTCGCCGCCCTCCTCTTCCTCACGTTCGGGAGACCACCGGGGCTGGAGGTCGGGAATTTCGACTCTCACTCCACCGACGAGTGACGCGACGGAGTTGTACAGGGCGGCGGCTATCGCGCCCAGCAGGCCCGCACCGATGCCATACAGCACTGGAAACACGACCACCGACCAGACGCCGAGCCGGTTGAGAATGTTGGGCTCGGTGCCGGCCGGGACCTCGATCGTGGCGACGACCGCGAGGATGAGGCCGACCAGGAACCCGACGATTCCATATAGCGTCATGGTCACGAAGAAGACCGAGCGCAGACTGATTCGGCGAACCTGGACTTGCATGGAGGAGAGAATAGCACCGGTCGTCGGGCGATGCACCTCGCGTCGGACCCCGGTGAGGACGTATCCTGTCGGCCATGAACGAGAACGGAACGGGACCGGAAAGCCGGCCGGATGGACCGCTGCTGGACCCCGAGAGCAGCGAGAGCCTCGAGGCCGACGACCGAAAGCGTCCGATTCCCGGCGGAGAGCCCGGGTGTCCGCTCTGCGGCACGACACTGGTGCGGCATGTCGAGAAGCACCCGGCGCCACGCGGCGGCGGCTCGCCTTTTCGCGTCCGGCTCGTCTGCCCGGCGGAGGAATGTCGGGCCTGGACGGTTTACGACTGGTA
>JAENXO010000592.1 GCA_016649455.1 Gemmatimonadota bacterium
AGGTGTCCTGCTTGTTCGGCGATCCGTACCCGATGTGCGAGCGGACCAGGATCAGCGACGGGCGAGCGGTTTCCGCGCGTGCATCGGCGAGCGCCTCGGCCATGGCCGCCAGATCCTCGGACGCATCCCCCAGGTCGTGGGTATGCCATCCGTAGGACTCGAAGCGGGCGGCAGTATCGTCGGAGAACGCCAGGTCGGTCGGTCCGTCGATCGTGATCCGGTTGTCATCGTAGATCGCGATCAACTTGCCGAGACCAAGATGTCCGGCGAGCGATCCGGCCTCGTGTGACGCGCCTTCCATCATGTCACCGTCGCTGGCGAGGACGTACGTGTGGTGATCTACGATCCGGAGATCCGGTCGATTGTAGACCGCTCCGAGGTGGGCTTCGGCAAGTGCCATTCCGACGGCGGTCATCAACCCCTGCCCGAGGGGGCCGGTAGTCGTCTCAACTCCCGGAGTGATCCCGTACTCGGGATGTCCAGGAGTCTTGCTTCCCCATTGCCGGAACGCCCGGATATCGTCCAGGTTCAACTCGTAACCGGACAGATGCAGCATGGAATAGAGCAGCATCGATGCGTGTCCGGCGGAGAGTACGAACCGGTCCCGATCCGGCCAGGCCGGATTTCGCGGGTTCACCTCGAGTTGACGGCTCAGGAGGTACGCGATCGGGGCCAGCGCCATCGGGGCGCCGGGATGGCCCGAGTTCGCGGCCTGGACAGCATCGATGGACAGCGTCCGGATCGTGTTGATGGTCAACTGCTCGATCGTCATTGTCGCGAGGCGGGCGTCCGTGTCGTCGCCCGGTACGCGGTCCGGCGTGGAGCCCGTTTCGGTGCTCATGCGCGTCCCGTTGTGTCGCCGTGTGGAGGTGCGGAACCACGATTTCGATGCCGGGTCGTCACCGGGGCCCGGACCGGCCTAGGATACCACGACAACCGGTGGAACGCGACCCGCGAATCGGCGGGCCGGGGGGGGCCGCGGCACGAGCGACGGGGCGACTGTCACATTGGACCTCCTTCCCTCCGTGTTCGAGTCCGGGATAGGTTGCCGCACTCGTGCTCCGGGTCGCGACCCGGGAGGAATTCCAGCCATCGTGGTGCCATGACTGATCACTTACGGGGAACGAGAACGGAGCTTCGCACCCGGCGACGACGGTCCCCCCTCGCGAGCGAGGTGCTCGTGAGCGACGATTCAGTACGCGAGACTCTGCTGGCACTCGATGCGGCGCGGCAAACCGCGCCCGGGGAGGACGGATGAATCGCGACGACCGACCACGGACCGAATCCGGGACGGCTCCGCTCACGGAGCTGGATCTGCACCTGTTCAACGAAGGATCGCACTTCCGCCTGTGGGAGGAATTCGGCAGCCACGCTGGCGAGCTGGACGGCGAAGCGGGGTTCTGGTTTTCGGTATGGGCGCCCAATGCGAGGGCGGTTCACGTCACCGGGGATTTCAATCAATGGGAACTCGAGGCGAATCCGCTCGATCCTCGTGAGGATTCGGGGGTGTGGCAGGGTTTCATTGCGGGCACCCTTCCGGGGCAGGCCTACAAGTACCGGATCACGGCGCAGGACGGCACTGATTTCGACCGGGGGGACCCGTTCGCCCGTCGCACGGAATTGCCGCCGCGGACGGCGTCGATTCTGCATGACGCGGACTTCGAGTGGAAGGATGATGAGTGGCTTGCCGGCCGTGAGCGGCACCAGGCGCTGGACCAGCCGATCAGCATCTACGAAGTGCACCCGGGCTCGTGGGCCCGGGTGGCCGAGGAAGGCGATCGGTGGCTCGGGTGGAGGGAACTGGCTCCGCGCCTGGCCGACCATGTC
>JAENXO010000600.1 GCA_016649455.1 Gemmatimonadota bacterium
CGAGTCGAAGAAGATGGTGTGGCAGGGAGTCGGCACGAAGACTCTGTCCGAGGGCAACGACACCCCCGAGGAACGCGCTCAGAAGATCAACGACGCGGTCGCGAAGATCATGGAGGCATATCCTCCGGGGAGTTAGACCACGCACGATCCACTGAACGTGCGCCCCGCTCGCCTCCCGGGCGGTCGGGGCGCTTCGTAGTCGGGCCACATCGGTCTCGAAGCCACGGAGGGGGATCGCATGCCTGTCGCCATTCGAACCGCGCTGAGTCGAATCGCGTGCCTTCTCGCGATTCTGGCCATCTTTAGCACTCCCTCGGTCGTCGCCCAGGAGGTACTTCCCAATTTCCTGCCGAGCAGCATGATTCCCAACTACGACAGGATCCGGATCGGTCAGACCGAGGGACTCGAAGGCAGCGCGTTCGTCGCCCGGACCGGAGACGCCGGCTCGAACTGGTACAACCCCGCCGGCCTGGCGATGAGCGATGGAACCGCCCTGAACGCCAGCGCCAACGCCTACGAGTACACGTCGATCACTGCCGAGGGGCTGGAGACCAAGTTCGGGAGCGGAAGGTTCAGCTCGATCGGCACCTTCTTCGGCGGCGTTATCGGGTCCCCGATCCTCAAAGGCCGGACCGTCCGGCTCGGGTTTTCGTTGACCAAGCCGGTCGTCTGGTCGCCGGGCGCGATCACTTCGGCCGGGAATTTCGACATTCCCGGCACTGGCGACGAGACCATTACGACGTCCTCGAAGGTTTCGATGTCGACATCAGTACCGGCGATCAACGCCGGGTTCCGCCTGTCGGACAACCTGCGCCTCGGCGCCGGCACCTCGATGTCGATCACGTACATGTCCACGGTGCAGCAGTTCACCGACCGGCTGCTGACCCCGACCGATGTAGGCCGGGCGCTGCGTAGCCTATACCTGGATGGAAGCGTGTGGCAGCTCCAGTTCACGGGAAGCGCCCAGTGGGAAATCACCGATGCGGTGGTCGTCGGAGCCATGGCTACTTCGCCCGGACTGCAGTTGAGCGGGTCGGGCCTGACCGAGTACCAGGCCGTGACCGGACTGCCGGACGGCTCGGTGGACATCCTGTTCCGTGATACTACGGCGAGCATCGAGTACAAGCTGCCATACCGCGTCGTGGGTGGCGTGGCGGTAAAGCTCGGGGACTTCGAAGTCGAGGCAGACGTCAGGCATTATGGCAGCCTCGCGGAGTACAACCTGATTGATAGCGAGCAGCCGGTCCGGATCGTGGTGACCGACGCCTCCGGCACGCCAACGGCCGGCGAGCAGCCTTTCGAGCCCCTGGTCGAGGAAACGAAAGCCGTCACCAACCTGGCGATCGGTGGCAACTATTCGTTCAGCAGTTCGTTCCGGATCCATCTGGGTTTCTTTACCGACAACACACCGGTCGGCAACCCGGCGACGTCGATCTTTCGCACCGTTGACCTGGTGGGCTTTTCCGGTGGCGTTTCGTTCGGCGGCAGCCTCTCCGGATCTCTCGGATTCTCCACCTCATGGGGAACTACGGACGAGCGCCAGATCGGCCCGACGCTGGGAGGTCAGACGTCCACGACGAAGGTGGGCATCCAGACGTTCAACCTCCACTACGCGATTTCGTACGCTTTCTGATCGAGTCGCCGCCGCGGCACCCCGCGGTGGCTCGCTCCCGGTTCCAGCCCGGCGCGACTAGGTTCCCCGCATGCAGCCGATTCTCGTCGTGCTCGTGTTTGCCACGCTCGCGGCGTTCACCGCCCCGCTGGGGGTGCTGCCGCTGCGGAACCGGACCGCCGTC
>JAENXO010000292.1 GCA_016649455.1 Gemmatimonadota bacterium
CCAGAGAAATTCCATCACCGATCGGAAGACCGATTTTCGCAGCGTCGAGTCCGCTCCGCGCAGTCCCGTGGCCGCCACCAGTCCCGGAACCAGGAGCATTCCGGCGGAGCCGAAGGCCACGACGAGCGGTACGAGTGCCACGCTCCACGCGATCCCCGCCGCGGTGAGGAAGCGAGTGGTGAGGAGCAACTGGACGAAAAGCGCCAGCCCTCCGGTCCACGCGTAGAAATCACCGAAGAACACAGCCATCTCCGGACCACTGCCCAGCGCCCGCTGAACGGCCTCCTTGAACTGGAAATCCACCACGGCACTCGCCGCGCCGACCAACAGAATGACAGCCGCGATCAGCCGCACATGAGGTGTTTCGAGCACCAGCCGGATGCCTTCACCGGGTCTCGACCGGATTCCAGTCTTCCCGACGTCTGTCGCCAGTCGGTCTCGCGGGATGAGTTCGTTGATCAGCATGCTGAGCCCGAGCAGGCCGATCAGGCCAATCAGCAGGTCGCGCGGTGCGAACAGTGCCAGGAGCGGGCGGATGGAGGTTCCTGCCACCAGGAGACCGAGCGTCCCGCCCGCGCTCACGACGCCGAACAGACGCTTCGCTTCCCGCACCACGAACAGTTCGCTCACCACGAGCCAGAATCCCGACGTGAGGAGCAGCGTACCGACTGCGGTCAGCAGGTAGAACAGCACGATCATCGATGCAGATCGCTCGACAAACGGATACAGAACGGCGAGCGCCACGCCGAGCGCTGCGATCATGGTCCGAAGCACGCTCCGGGGGTGGCGTCCCACCAGAGCGCGGGCAAACAGCCCGGCGCCCGCGAGGCCGAGACCGACGGCCGCGCCGCCGACATAGGGAAGGGCAGACGCGTCGAAGCTGTCGAGGAAAAACGCCTCTCGCAGAGCCCTGGACAGGACGACGAACGCCATCATGACGAAAGCGCCGGTGAACGTCAGGAAAACGAGCCGCACTTCGGTTGGACGGATGTCCAGCCATTCGGCGAGGCGAGCCGCCGGGGTCACGCTCGGCTCGGCCGGATCAGGCGGGGATTCCCTGGCGCGCCGCGCGTTCCATGGCGTCGACGAACCGGGCCAGCTCTTCCTGGGTCGTGTAGACGCTCGAAGAGACCCGGATGCCCTTGAATTCCGGGTGGACGATCGGAGTCACGATGATCCGGTGTTCGCGCCACAACCAACTGGTGAGCGCACCGGGCTCGATTCCTTCGATTTCCACGTTCGCGAAACCGCACGAGAATTCCGGATCGAGGCTCGTGTGCAGGACGACGCCGGGGAGCTGGACCAGGGGCTCCGCCCAGCTGTCGCGCAGGTAACGGAGGCGCTCTTCCTTGCGTTGCGCACCGATCGCCTGGTGAAACGTCAGGGCCTCGGCGATCGCCAGGTAGCCGGCGGCCGGGTGGGTGCCGATCTCCTCGAACTTGCGAATGTCGGAGTCGAGGTGAGGGTCCGCCGCCTGCAGCGGCCACAGCCCCGGAATTTTCTCGCGCCGCACGTACAACAACCCCGTTCCATGCGGTGCGAACAGCCACTTGTGCAGGCTGACCGCATAGTAGTCACAGTCGAGGCCTGAGAGCTGAAAGTCGAAGTGCGCCAGGGCATGGGCACCGTCGACAATGACCGGGATCCCGTGCCGCCGCCCCATGGCCACGACTTCGCGCACCGGCAGGATCTGACCGGTGAGATTGATCACGTGGCACATCAGAATCAGCCGGGTCCGCGGTGTGATCGCCGCCTCGAACCGCCGGACGATCTCGGACGGGTCCTCCGCCGGAACCGGGATCGAAATCTCGCGCAGAACAATCCCCTCCCGACGCTCCCGCTGACGGAACGTCGTGAGCATGCGCGGATAGTCCTGGTTCGTCGTCAGGACTTCGTCCCCAGGCTCGAGATCGAATCCGAACTGAAGGATCTGCAGCCCTTCGGACGCATTGCGGGTGAGCGCGATCTCCTCGGCGTCCACGTCCCACGCGCGGGCCAGTCGTTCACGAACGGCTTCGCGCTGCGGCTCCAGGATGCGCCACATCGTGTAGACCGGTGCCTCGTTGGAGTAGTCGAGGTGACGCTTCATGGCGTCCTGGACATAGGCAGGGGACGGGCTCACTCCCCCGTTGTTGAGATTGACGAGACTCCTGTCGACCGTGAACGACCGGGCGATCTCACCCCAGAATTCCTCGTCGTGTGCCGCGTCCCGTGGGTCTGAGTGGCGGGTCGAGAGCACCTCACGCAGCCGGGGACCGGCGTCGAGGCGAGGGGGGAAGAGAGGAATTCCGGCGGCCGCGGCGAACGCCGGCAGGCCGATCGACCCGAGGAACCGTCTACGGCTCGTCATTGGACCCTCCTGAGGAAGGGTCAGGCCGGCGGTGGAGTACCGCCGGCCCTCCTGTACTCCAGATCCAGCTTCAGTCCTGTGGCCCCATACCTGGCATGGCCGGCATATCCTGCGGCTCCTCTGAGATCGAGGACCTGGCGTCATTTCCAAAGCCCGTAAGGACCATGGTGTCTCCACCAGACTCGCCCGAAGTCCCCTTTACGATCCCGAACGGAACCTCTCCGCTGACCCAGGCATCGTTTCCGTCCGCCACCTTGAGGTGCCAGGCCTTCATACTGCCGGCCGGCGTCGTGACATCCTCTTCGCCGACGAGTTCGGAGGTCCGGCACTGCTCCGCGATATCCAGCATCGGATTCGACTGCATCTGCTGCCGCATCATCCCCAACATCTGCTCCGGCATCCGCATCGCCGGCAACTGCATCGCCTTCACGATTCCCTGGGACACGTCATCTCCGTCGAACGGAAAGTTTGGAACCTGCAGCTGCACGACCTGATCGCCCTGCGCGGTTGCTGCTTTCAGCTCGAACCACAGCTCCTGCGGATTTCCGCGGTCCACCAGCGCGAACCGGACGCCGCTGACCTGGGCCGCCTGCGGTCCCTCCATCTTGAACTCTGCCCAGTCACCGTGCCCGACTCCGCCAATCGCGGTGCAGACCTTCTCGATATCCTGTGCGCCCGCGGGCACCGCCAGAAGACCGATCGCGGCTGCGGCAGACAGTCCCGCTCGGATATGATCCATCACTCGCATTCATCCTCCGATATACCTGAATTTCGTCCCGGAGCGCTCGATCGCCGCCCGGACGCGCCGACCAAGATGTGGGGGGCGGCTCGCAAGACGCCAGTCCGGGACTACTCTCCGATGATCTTGATCAGAATCCGCTTCTTTCGCCGGCCGTCGAACTCGCCGTAGAAGATCTGTTCCCACGGGCCGAAGTCTAGTCGTCCGCCAGTGATCGCGACGACGACTTCCCGCCCCATTACCTGTCGCTTGTGGTGCGCGTCCGCGTTGTCCTCTCCGGTGCGATTGTGATGGTACCGCTCGGGACTCGGATCGAATGGCGCCAGCTCCTCCAGCCACACCTCGTAGTCGCGGTGCAGGCCGGGTTCGTCGTCGTTGATGAACACGCTCGCGGTGATGTGCATCGCATTCACCAGGCAGAGTCCCTCCCGGACTCCACTCTCGACCAGGGCCATATCGACCTCCGGTGTGATGTTCACGAACATCATCCGAGCGGGAACCTGCATCGTGAGGTACTTCGTGAACGCCTTCATCTGCTGTCCTCCGGGCTCGCGGACGGGCGGGTTGAGATTCTGCTGCTTGTATCGAGCTCATATACAGTCCTATCTTCGCCGCCACCCGTTGGAGTGGAAAGCGAGAGCTCCGGATCGCCGTCCGGGCAATGTTCTCGGAAAGAACTTCAACAAGAACAGGTAATTGCATGCAAACAGTGAAATTAGATTGGAAGGGAGAGTTCCGGTTCGAAGCGACTGCCGACCAGGCACGGACCGTGATCGATGGGGATGGTCAGGCCGGCCCGTCGCCCGTGAATCTGCTTCTCGAGTCCGTCGGGGCCTGCGCGGCGATCGACGTGGTCGACATTCTTCAGAAGGGTCGACAGGAGATCCGCGCCATGCACGTAGAGGTCGGCGCGGATCGTCGTGAAGAGATCCCGCGCGCCGTGACCAGGCTGTACCTCAAGTTCCGGATCGAAGGGGATGTTCCGGAGCCGAGAGCACGGCGGGCCGTCGATCTGTCGCTCGAGAAGTACTGCAGCGTGTTCCACTCGTTGCGCATGGATGTGTCGGTGGACACGGAGATAGAGATCGTA
>JAENXO010000036.1 GCA_016649455.1 Gemmatimonadota bacterium
TCGCGAGTTCAGAATCGAGCGCACGGGCCTCGTCGACGACCGGGGAGGTGTTCGGAATCCCGGCGAGCACTTCCCGGGCCTCCCCGGGTTGCCCGCCCCAGTAGAGTGCCCGCGCCAGGTCGAGGCGCGCCCCATCGTCGCCCGGATTCCGGTCGACGTATTGCCGCAGGCTCTCGATCGCTCGCGGGTATCGCTCGGCCCACAGCAATGTGCTGGCATACTCTCGCTGCAGGGCCGGATCGTCCGGGCGATCCTCGATCAGACCTTCGTACAGCGCGATCGCACGGTCGTATTCACCCCGGTCGCGCAGCATCCGGGCGAGCTCGAGACGATCCACGACGGATCCGGTCTCGGTGGCGAGCCGTTCCCACGCGGCCTCGGCCGGGGACAGTCGACCGGCCCGGGCAAGTGTGCGGGCGCGCTCGCGCCGCACTGACAGGTCCGCCGGTCGCTCACGCAGGTACGCGTCCATCAATCCGAGTGCCACGTCCCAGCGCTCGGCGTCGAGCACCGGCCCGAGCTCCCTCCACAGGCGTTCGGCAGGTCCCTGGACCGCCGCCGGAACCACGGGGCGAGGGGGCGGGGGCTGGACGAGCGGGGCGGACTGCGGAGCTCCGAAGCCCACTCGTGAGGACGGGAAGCTCACGCCGGACTCCCGAAGGCCTGCTTCGAGCACGAAACGCTGTGGCATCACGACGAGCACCAGGACGCCCGTAGCCAGAAGCAACGCTGCCGTGACTGCGAGGAAACGCAGCCAGTAGGGCAGAAGTCGTCGCTCAGCGTCTCGTTGTGTCATCGGAATCAGGCTCCGGACCCGTTCGAGAGCTCGTCAGTCGCCGAGCATCGCACGGATTCGCTCGGACTGTTCGGGAGCCGCGAGAATCTCGGCTGACAGCGGCATGTCGGAGCCGCTCTCCGCCAGCGAGTCACGGAGCCGTTGCAGGAACACCTCCGCCTGCTGGGCCCTGGCGTCCTGCAACAGCACGCCCCAGCCCCGGCGAACCGGACCCACGAGGTCTCCCTGGTCGGCTCGCACGCTGTCGAACAGGACGTGTCCCACCTCGGATCCTCTAGGCGCATCGACGAGCAGGAGGCTGAAGTGATCCAGCCCTTCGGAGATCAGCCGCTCGGAGACCAGGCGCGTAAACTCGGAATCGTCCAGCGGTCCGGCAGCGGCAGGCGGGCGCTCACGTTCCTTCGCCGGCTGGTGCTTGGCCGACTCGGTAGCGCGCCTGAGCCTGGAGTCCAGCTCGCGCAGATCGACGGATCCGGCCAGGACGTCGTCACACCCCGCATCCAGGGCCCGCGCCGTGTCGACCGAGCGCAGCGGCTCGTCTGACAGCAGAAGAAGCACCGCGGGACTGATCGCCCGCACCGTCCTGCAGGTTTCGACGGCGTCTTCGACTCGCTCCCGGCCACTGTACACGCAGACGGCGCCGAATGCATCGGCCTGCAGCCGCGTGATGGCGCGAAGCGGATCGTCGGCGACCTCGACGTCGAACCGGCGCCCCAGCCAGCCTTCGAGGTCCGAGGGAATCGTCTCAGTGAGTCTGAGCAGCAGCAGCCGGTTGGAGTCTGGCCGTGCTCCACCCCGTCGCCTGTCGAATCGACCGGTGGGAGCGCCGAATCCCTGACCCGGGGCCAGCTCGAGCGAGATCGGACCCGGCTCGTCCACCGGCGGGGTCATGCGCTCGACTCTGACTTCGTGCAGGCCGCGAGGATGTCGGGCGATCTGGAACACTCCCTGGGCCCGCTGGACCACCCATTCCGTCGAGGGTCCGTGTCCCTCGTCGAGTCCTTCGGGAATGGTCGCGAGGGTCGTGGCACCCATGTCGCGAATCCACTCGAGGAACAGCTGCGCCATCGCGGGTCCGGCCCTCGTGTCCCACACGAACGTCCCGGGATCGATCGCCAGGCGGGCCACCGGCCCGTCCAGCAGCCGGGACAGCTCGGCGAATGCCTCGCCCGGATCCGGCGTGTGAACCACGCGTCGCGAAAACTCGCCCTGAAAACCGATGAGAATACAACGCCCTTGTTTCCAAGGGGTTCTGAGATCGAGTCCCCAGTAATCGGCCTGCTCGAGGATCTCATCGGGGGAGGCGCCGGAGACCAGGGCGACCCGCTCACCGTCCCGAATTCCCCGGTCGAGCGCCTGCAGGAGAAACGTCAGCTTTCCGGAGCCGGGCCCCCCGGCGATCAGGTAGAGTCCTCCGTCCCGGAAGCCCCCGACCCGCTCGTCGAACGGACCGATCCCGCTGAACACGTTCACAGTGTCCCCCGTTCTGGAGTGATGAAACTTGCACGTGCACTGTTGCGTGCGAGCAACAGTCATGCCGGAAGCGCAAGAAAACGGGCCGACTCCCGTTCAAGAGCCGGCTCGTTTCCGCAAAGGAATGCCGACGGGACCGCAGCGAAGCGCCGGGAAAGCACTTCGACGGGACCCGCGGGTCAGCGGATCAGACGTGACCGCCGATCAACCGGCTGATCGGCCGGCTGAACACGAAGAAGAAGAAGCCGGCGACAATGACCGTGATCGCGACCCAAGCGAACAGACCCGGGAGCGGAAGCGTGTCGAAGTATCCGGCGACGAGACCGGCAATCAGGTTGCCGAGCGCCGCACCCATGAACCAGGTGCCCATCATCTGCCCCACGTATTTCGGCGGCGAGAGCTTCGTGATGCTGCTCAGGCCGACGGGACTGAGGCAGAGCTCACCGCAGGTGTGCAGGAAATAGGTCGCGATCAGCCAGGCGGGTGAGACGCCCATCGAGGAGCTTTCGGCCATCTCGGGCGTCGTGTAGGTCGCTCCCCAGGCGATCACGAAGAACCCGACGCCGAGCAGCACGAGACCGAGTCCGAACTTGACCGGAATCGACGGATCGCGGTGCTGCAACCAGACCCACAGCCAGGCGAATACCGGTGCCATCGTGATAATGAACAGCGGGTTGATCGACTGGAGCCAACTGGTCGGCGCCTCCAACCCGAGTATCACCCGATCCGTTCGCTGGTCGGCGAACAGGTTCAGCGACGACGCGGCCTGCTCGAACCCGGCCCAGAAAATGGAAGCCCCGATGAACAGGAGGAAGATCACTACGACCCGCTTCTTTTCGGCCGTCTCCAGGTGGCCGAACGTCAACACGGACCCGAAGAACACGACGGCGACTCCGAGAATGATCGCACCGGTGAGCCCCGCGGCGCCTTGGATCGTGATGTTCAGGGTTCCGACGTTGTTCAGCCAGTACAGGACTACCGCGAGCGCCAGCACGAGACCGATCCCGAGCCCGGCCATGCGGAACGCCTGCCCGCGGGTGGACCGCGCCTCCTCCTTCAGGTGGCCGGCATCGCGCAGGAACTTGAACCCGTACCGGTACTGGATCAGGCCGAGGACCATCCCGATCCCGGCCGCGGCGAACCCGAGGTGCCAGTCGACGTTCTCACCGAGCGTGCCGACGATGAGCGGCGCGATGAACGCACCGATGTTGATCCCCATGTAGAAGATCGAGAACCCGGCGTCCCGCCGCGCTCCGCCTTCCGGATACAGATCGCCGACGATCGTGCTGACGCTCGGCTTCAGGAGGCCGGTGCCGAGGACGATGAGCGCCAGGCCGAGGTAGAAGAAGGTCGTGCCCGGAGCGGCGAGCGAGAAGTTGCCGGCCGCGATCAGTACCCCGCCCCAGATGACCGCGTTTCGCTGACCTACGAGCCGGTCGGCGACCCAGCCGCCCGGGAGGGCGAACAGGTAGACGCAGGCCACGTAGATTCCGTAGATCGGGGCCGCGGTGGCGGCATTCATTCCGAGGCCGCCATCCGTGATCGCCGCCGTCATGAACAGGATCAGGATTGCGCGCCCGCCGTAGTAGCTGAAGCGCTCCCACATCTCCGTGAAGAACAGGGTTGAGAGTCCGCGCGGATGTCCGAAGAAGGCAGTGTCGTGGGGGTCCAGGGCTCCCGGAGGTGGGGCCGTGGTCGAATGGTCGCTCATAGGCTGATTTGCCTCCTGGACGTTGGACGGCCCGGCGGTCCGGGTGTGCCACCTTCCGCCGGCAATTCCGGCCAATATCGGTCCCGGCCGGCCGGTGGAGCAACCCGCGCGCCCGGCCAGGGGACTCCGCTGAGTGTATTCCGTCCGATCAGGCAGCCGCTAAGCTTCCACCGGGAAGCAGGCGGACAGGAACCGGCTGGCGACGATCGGCCAGTCGTACGATCGCCAGCGCCGGGCCCCGGCTTCGCCCAGTTTCCGTCGCAGCCCGCTGTCCGCCAGGAGGCGCCCCAGCGCCCCCGCGAGGGCCGCATCGTCGTCAGGGTCGACCAGCAGCGACACTTCGCCGTGCGGAGCCACCTCCGGCGCGGCGCCGGCTCGCGCTGCCACGATCGGCAGTCCGGCGGCCATCGCCTCGAGAAACACGATGCCGAATCCCTCCTGCAGACTCGGGAGGCAGAACACGTCCGCCTCCGCGTATTCCCTCTGCAGCGCCTCGATTCCCTCGACCGACCCCACGAAGCGTACCGAGTCGTCGAGCCCCAGTTGAGTCGAAAGGGCGCTCAGCCGGCCGAGCTCCGGTCCTTCGCCGATGATTCTGAGACGCACGTCCGGCCGGGAGTCACGGAGCCGAACGACCGCGCGCAACAGGCTCGCGGTGTTCTTGCGCCGATACTGGCGCGCCACGCTGAGTATCGTGGCTCCGCGACCGCCGCCGGCTCGCAGAACCGCAGCCTGCCGGGAGACGGTGGACCAGGTGGAGACGTCGATTCCCTCGGGCACCACGCGGGTGCGCGCAGGCGAGATTCCGTACGCCCGGGCCGCCTGCCGGGCGCTGTATGCGCTCGTGCAGATCACCGTCTCGGCCGACCGGGCGTTTCGAGACTCGAGCGGCGTCAGGAGCCGGAAGCGACGCAGAGCGGCTCCTGTCTCGAACCGGGCCTCGTCCGCCATGACTCCTTTCAGCGCCGCCACGTATGGGGCCCGGATCGAGCCCGGATTCAGCAGGCTGCCGTCGAAGTCGAATCCGACCACGAGATCCGGGTCGTAGCCCGCCAGTCTCCGTTCAAGGCCGGTGTTGTAGAGCAGGCGAGTAAGGTCGAGGGAAGGAAACACCCGTTCAGGGCGCAGAACCGTCACTTCGTGGCCCAGGGACTCGAGTCCGGCCGCCAGGCCGGCGATCGCGACCGCCGACCCGCTACCGCTGGACCGGTCGCGAAGCCATGAGTCCAGGAACAGAATCCGCAGTCCCGCCACCTCGCTCAGAGGCGTTCGATTCGGGCCGCGAGGATGAAGTCGCTCTCCGTAAGTCCGTCGATCTTGTGGGTCCAGATCTCGATGTCGACCCTGCCCCATGTGAGGTGGAGATCAGGGTGATGGCCTTCCTGCTCGGCGAGAGCCCCGACCCGGTTCACGAAATCGAGGGCGGAAACGAAGTCCGGAAAGTCGAACCGTTTCCACAGGTGATGCCCGTCAATGACCTTCCAGTCTCGTCCGACTTCCAGCACGAGCGTCTGGAGTTCCTCTCCCTCCAGCGGCGGCACGCCGCCCCGGCAGGGTACGCAGTGTTTGTCGGCCAGGCGCTCTTTCATCTTGTCGCTCCAAGTTCAGATGCGAGCACGACCTGGTCTCGTCCACGCCGCTTCGCCTTGTACAGCGCATCGTCCGCGACCCGCATGAGGGTCTTCGGATCTGCTCCATCGTCTGGGAAGAATGCAACGCCAACCGACGCGGAAAGATCCATGTCGATCTCCGGGAGCTCTTCGATCGCCAGCCCGCGGATCTGATGCCGGACCCGCTCCGCGATGTCAAGGGCGAGGGCACGGTCACAGCGCAGGAGCAGCAGCGCGAATTCCTCACCTCCGATCCGAGCCGTCTGGTCAGTTTCACGTACGGCTTCCTTCAGCGTGCCGGCCAGGAGCTGCAGGGCGCGGTCCCCGACCTGGTGCCCGAATCGATCATTCACCGTCTTGAAGAAGTCCACGTCGAGCAGCACCAGGGCCAGGCGTTCCCCGTAACGCGCGGAACGGCGGACGTTCTCGTCCAGCTGTCGCGTGAAATGGCGCCGGTTGTGCAGCCCCGTGAGTGAATCGGTGACGGCCAGCCGGCGAGTCTCTTCCAGCAGTTGAGCGCCGCGGACCACGCTCGCGACCTGCCTGGCCACGAGTTCGAGCGTCTGGACCTCCTGCTCGCCGAACGCGGCGCGCTCGACGGACTCGGCGTTGAACACCCCGATGATTCGTCCGTCCGCCAGCAGAGGCACGGCGACTTCGCTGATCGCTCCGGGGATCCCCTGGATGTAGTCGAACCTGTCGCCCTCGGCCTCGAGGTCCTCCACGACCTGGGTCTCGCCCGTCTCCACGCAGCGGCCCGTGACTCCACGTCCGACCGGGATCTCGAGATAGCGGGCGACCGCCTGGTATCCCTGGCCAGCCGCCACCCTGAGCATCGATCGCTCCGGATTGAGAAGCAGAATCGCACACTGCGCGGGGGGAACGATCTCCTGCGCGAGCTCGAGCATCGAATTCAGTGTCGCCCCGATCGCGCCACCCTCACCGGCAAGCCGACTGATGCGGTTGACCGCCTCCATCTGCTTGATGCGGGATCGGAGGTCTCGTTGAACCCAGCAGGCGACGATCGCGAGCGCGGCTTGCGCCCCGAGCACCGTGAGCAGCTTCTCGTGTTCTGCCGTGAACGCGTCGATTCGCTCGGACTCGACGTTCAGAACCCCGGCCAGTCGATTTCCGACCACGAGCGGAACGGCGAGATTCGACCTGGCTTCGGCCAGACCTTCCATGTACCGGGAGTCCTTGCGCACGTCGCCGATGCGAACGGCCTTCCTTTCCCACCCGGCCCAGCCGGACAGGCCCTCGCCCAGGGTCACGGATCTGTTCCGCAATTCCTCGGCGCGCGACCCATAGCCTCGGACACATGCGGTCACCAGGCGGTCCACCTGTTCATCGTACAGCATGAGCGCGGCGTGCTCGGCCTTGATCAGCTTCTGGGCCTGGTCGAGTACCTCCTCGAGCAGATCCTCGATGCAGTCGCGCATGCCGATCGCCCGGGAGCTTTCGTACAACTCCGCGAGCGCGTCATGCGAACTCGAATTGGATGCAGGTCCGGCCGGCACGGACTCCTCCGGTCCTTCGGAACAGCCTGGGTCGAAGCTCACCCGAGCAGGTTCTTCCCGAATGCTTTGACGGAGAGAACCGGACACGTGGCCCGACGAACGACCTTTTCGCTCACGCTTCCCAGCAGAACATGTGCCAGCCCGGTCAATCCATGCGTGGCGATCACGACCAGGCCGACCTCGTAGTCCTGCACGAATTCGAGAATCGCCGGAACTGCGCGCCCCTCGACCAAGTGCAGCGAGGTGGCTACTTCGGGACCCGGAGTCTCCCGCGCGAACGTCTCCAGCGCCTCCCGCAAGCTTCCCTCGACCGTGTGAAAGTCTGGAGAATCGAGGGGCATGCCGCCAAGGTAGATCTCGGGGTGAATCGGTCTTTCGAACACGTGGAGCGCGTGAATGCTCGCCCCGAATGTCGATGCGATGTCACGCGCCAGTGCGAGAGCCTGCCTGGAGTGCTCGGAGAAATCCACCGGAACGAGGATCGGGGCGGTGGACGGGAAGGCCGATGGGCCCTCGCCCGATCGAACCGTCAATACCGGGCAGTTCGCGAATCGCACGATCTCCTCGGTCACACTGCCCAGCAGCACGTTCTCTAGCCCCCTGCGACCGTGCGTGCTCATGACGATCAGGTCGGGATCGATCTCCAGCGCGTGCTCGAGAATCGTCGGGGCGACCGACATTCCCCTGCGGTGGCTCTGCACCACGGGCAATCCGTCGGCGGCGCGACCGGCGATCCCGGATTCCATTCTCAGGTCAGCGGTCCGCTCGAGGCGTTCCCGGATCTCCTCGGCGTCGGGAAAGTGGTGAGTCGGATCGTTCGGGTCGTCCGTGTGGAGCACGACCGCGTGCAGCATATGAAGTTCGGCGCCGAATTCCTGCGCCAGCGCGAGCGCGCTGTCCAGCGCCCGCTCCGAGCCCTGAGAGAAATCAGTGGGGAAGAGGATAGTGTTCACGGTCAGCATGAGTCCCCCGGTACATCGGTCAGTTCAGAGCTCCGGCGGGCCCCGGAGCTCCGAACTGTGCCTGATCTGTCGTCAGTCGTCGAACGTGACCTCGAGAACGACCCGTTCGTCGTTCCGCACTACCGTCACAGGCATCGTCGAGCCCGGCTCCGTTTCGGCCAGCACCATCATGTAGTCCTCGATGCTGCTGATTTCCTTGTCGCCCATCCCGACGATGATGTCGCCACGCTCCAGACCGGCCTTGCCGGCCGGTCCCTCGGGCCGCACGCCTGAAAGCAGCAGTCCGGGGGCGCCATCGGACGGACCCGCGTAGTCCGGGACGATCCCCAGCGTGACCTTGAAGGACATGCGCTGGCTCTGGCGTTCCTTGGCCTCGACGTACGTCAGGGGCGTCTCGCGGCCAGCCGTGAGAACGGTAACCTCGCTCACGAGGCCGGCGACCCTGACCCCGCCTTCGGCGTTGATCAGGTCGGCGTCGTCGGAAGGCTTGTGATACTCGCTGTGCGTCCCGGTAAAGAAATGCAGCACTGGAACGCCGGCGGCGAAGAACGAACTCTGGTCGGACGACCCGAACCCGTCGCCCGCGATCGTGCACTGCAGCATGGCAGCCTCGCACAGCGGAGTCACGAGTTCCACCCACTCCTCTGCCGAGCCGCCACCGAGCACCTGGAGCTTGTCGTCCGTCAGTCGGCCGACCATGTCCATGTTCAGCATCGCGAACACCGAGTCCATCTCGAGACCGCCGGTCGGCTCACGGGCGAAGGTGGAAGAACCGAGCAGGCCCTTCTCCTCGAGCGAGAACGCGACGAACCAGACGTCGCGGCGAAGTTCATCACGCCGCCCGACCAGCTCCCGTGCCACGGCGAGCAATGCCGCGGTACCCGAGGCATTGTCATCGGCGCCGTTGTGGATCTCTGCCACGTCCGGCTCGAGCGAGCCCTGGCCGCCCATGCCCAGGTGATCGTAGTGAGCTCCGACGACGATCGCGCCGGGCAGGGGATTGGCCGCGCCGGCCGGAATGCGTCCGACCACGTTGAATGCTTCGACCTCGCGCCGCTCCCCACCATGCGGGTTGTCGGCCTGGTCCGGGTCCGGGATCATGATCTGTGCGGTGAACGAATCTCTGTATCCGTCATCTCCTGCCGGCTCGAGACCGATCACTTCGAACTGCTTCGCCATCCAGTTGCCGGATTTCTCGAGTCCCGGGCTTTCCAACCCACGTCCCTCGCGAGCATCGTCGGCCAGCCAGGCGACATCTGCCTGGTACTGCTCCGCGGCACTCGAGACAGCGCCGGTCGAGCTCTGGGCGATCGCCTCGCCTGGGACGCCGACCAGGACGAAGATCGCGGCGAACGCAGCCAACAGGGACCAGGTCAGACCGGTCCGTACATTCCGCGCCGCCGCCGAAGTAAGACTGAATTCCATCACCTGCCTCCGTATTTCAAATCTAAAATGCCCCGCCTCCACCGCCTCCGAACCCCCCACCGGAGAAACCACCGCCACCCGACATACCGGACCCTCCGGTACTCCGAGGTGCGGTGGTCATCGCCGACGCCGTGGCGTTCGACATGCCGGACAGGTCCGAGACGAACATGCTGGGCCGGAATGTCGCATGCCCGGCTCCGTGATACCAGTTCGGCGGCTCGCGGAGGATATCGGCGAACGCCGCCGCCCACTGCTTCTCGACCCCGAGCGCCATGGCGTAGGGCAGGAATTTCTCGAACATCTCCGGCCCGGTGATCATTCGCCTGAACCGGTCGCTCTCGACCCGGTCGAGGAATTCCTCGAACCCCAGGACCTCTTCCTGGGCGCGCGCGCCTTTCACAGTGCGCGCCGGCATCAGAATCCCGAACCCGATGACGATCGCGGCGCACAGGGCCGCGGCCACGATCACGGTGAGCTGTGACATGCCCCAGTTGCTCGCCAGAACGACGCCGAGCACGGCGAGGACTCCCGTTCCGACGAGCCCGCCGCCGATCCAGGCACCCTGTACCCGGTCCGGACGGCTGCGATAGTACCCTTCACTCACCAGCTGATCGAACAGGGCGGACTTGATGCCCGGAAGGTCCTTGTAGAAGCTGTTCTCGAGCTCCGAGGACCTGACCCGGGAATCGCTTCCGCCATCGAACATCGCCTCGAGCAGCTTGCGCTCGTGCGATTTGAGCTCGCCGGCAGCCGCCAGCGGACGCTGGAGTTCGAACACATAGTCCGTGTCCTTTACCAGTCCGAACAGCTTCTCCTCTTCGACCTGTTCGATCACCAGCCAGCCCCGGACGGCCAGATCCACCAGCGTGGAGGTCGCGTCTCGCATGTCCGGCCGGTTGTCCACCAGCACGCCTGCCTCGAACGGGGTCATTCCCGCGGGTGGCTCGTACTTCGCCGCCACGGGTCGCCTGTCCGGATCCTTGCCGACCTTCGACCAGATCCGGTGCATGAGGAAGAACACGAGCAGCGGGATGACCAGCGGCCAGTTCGCGCGCAGGAACTCGAGCGCCTTCTCCGCCGGACCCGGGCGGTGGACCACGTACTCGCCGTCCGCTCCACCTGCTCGGGCGTCCCAGGCGACCACGACGGTCAGGCCCTCGTGGATCCCCAGGCCGCGACGCGAGCTGACGTCCACCGCTCTTTCCGTCTCGCGTATCGTAATCTCGGCGGCGCTCTCATCGGAGCCGTACTGTCCGGTGAACGCCCGTGCCCTGACGCCAGTGACACCGGAAGGCAGCTGGATTCGGGCACTGCTCGCGTCGATCGGGACCGGCCACTCGTCACCGGTGACGTTCCAGTACAACTCGTCCCACTCCAGGTCGTCTTCGTCGAAGTGCAGGAGCGCGTTTTCGGCCCTGTACCTGATGACTACGGTTCGCACGGCGTCCCGCGCGTTCGGTACCCAGACCTTGATCTTCCGGTAGTGTCCTTCCCGGCTCAGTTCGTAGCGCAGCGGAGCCCCGGATCCGTCCTCCACGCCGGTCACGTCGAGCCGGAGAGTGACGTTGAATCCGCTGGTTCCCCGGTATTCGATGGGAATCGTCCGATACACCCCGTTGAAGCTGCCATCGAACCGGACACGGATGCGTTCGGTTACCTCCACGGCGCCGGTGCTGAACACCCGGAGGTCGGAATGAAAGTCCTCGATCCGCCAGCTGCGTGCCTGGGTCGGCGACGATTCCCGCCCCTCGACGAACGACGGGCCCGCCAGCACGAGAATGCAGGCGAGCCCGAGCAAACCTGTTCTACGCATGGGACCTCCGGTCAGTCGCCGGAACCGCCGAAGTCGACCTTCGGCACTGCCCGTTCGGCCTCGTCTTCCAGCTCGAAGAACTCCTCCTGCTGGAACCGGAATGCGTTGGCGACGATGTTCGACGGGACCTGCTCGATCGTGGTGTTGAAGTCGCGCACGACCGCGTTGTAGTAGCGGCGGGAACTCTGAACCGCCTCCTCGACCTCCTTCAGCGATCCCTGGAGCTCCGTGAATCCCTCTACCGCTCGCAGCTGTGGATAGGACTCGGAGAGCGCGAACAGCTGGCGCAGGGCGCCTGTCA
>JAENXO010000156.1 GCA_016649455.1 Gemmatimonadota bacterium
ATCTTCCCTTCCACCTCGCAGGCGTATCGGGACAGCGACGAGATGGAGGCGGCTCTCTCGTATCAGATCCCCACCTGGTGCTACTCGCGAATCCACAATCCCACGGTGTTCTATCTCGAGGAGACGCTGGCGCTGCTCGAGTCGTACGGCTGCGGGTGTGACGCGACGGGCCTGTGCACGTCATCCGGCATGGCGGCCATCAAGCAGGCCATCGAGCCGTTCCTGGCCAAGCAGAAATCCGGCGCCGAGAACATCAACTTCGTTTCCGCCGCTCAGACCTACGGCGGAACGTTCCAGCTGCTCAACGTGCGCATGGCTGAGCGGGGAGCCGAGGTGCGCTGGGTCCGCGAACCGTGGAAGATCGAGACGTGGGAACCGCTGATCGACGAAGGGACGCGCTTCCTGTACGCCGAGATTCCGTCGAATCCGCAGCAGGCGTTCGCCGACATCAAGGCGGTCGCGGAGCTGGCCCACAGCCACGGAATCCCGTTCATCGTGGACGCGACCGTCGCCACTCCATCTCTCATGCGGCCGTTCGAACACGGCGCCGACATCGTGGTGCATTCCCTGTCAAAGACCGCCGCGGCCGGCGGCTGCACGATCTCGGGGGCCGTCATCGCGCGCCACGACCTCGTATCCCGGCACCTCGAAGACGAAGTGAAGGCTGACTTCGGCCTGTGGCTCAAGCTGTGGCCGTTCCGTGATTCGGGTCCGAGCATGTCACCCCTGGTCGCTCACACGATTCTCGGCGAAGTGCGTACCCTGCGCCTCAAGATGGAGCAGATGTCACGCAATACGATGAAGGTCGCCCGTTTCCTGGTGGACCATGAGCACGTGGAGCGGGTGGACTACCTCGGCCTCGAGGATCATCCGCTGCACGGCCTGGCGAAGCGGTACATGCGGGTCGTGGATGACGGGACTCCCGCGTTCGGCCACTTGCTGTCGTTCAACGTCAGGGGCTCAGCACAGGACACGCGTGTGTTCTTCGACGGTCTGCAGCGGACCTGGCGGGCCACCGACCTCGGGCGGATCAAATCGGTCGCCACGATCCCGGCCATCTCGACGCATCAGCAACAGGGGGAGGAAGGACGCGAGATCGCGGGAATCCCGCTCAACATGGTGCGGCTGTGCGTGGGAGCCGAACACCCGGAGGACACGATCGCCGACCTGGACCAGGCACTGGCCCGGATCTGAGCAGAAATACCCTAATCCCGACCACCGGAGGAATACATGAAGATGCTCCTCGGTCACGAATGGGTCGATCGGGACGATACGATCGACGTGCGCGATCCGTTCGATGACTCACTCATAGATACCGTTCCCGCGGCCACTCACGATGACGTGGAAACGGCCATGGCGACGGCGGCCGCGGCGTGCGCCACCGCCCGGAAGATGACGACGTACGAGCGCTCGCAGGTGCTCTACAGGACCGCGGCGATCATCGCCGACCAGCTCGAGGACTTCGCGACGACCATTGCCCGCGAGGGGTCCAAGACGATCAAGGAAGCCCGCGGCGAGGCCCGTCGCTGCGTGAACACGCTGACGATCTCCGCGGAGGAGGCCAAGCGCCTGCAGGGCGAGACGATTCCGTTCGATTCATTCCCGGGGGGAGAAGTCCGCCGCGGCTACTACGAGCGCGTGCCGATCGGGGTCGTGCTGGCGATCACGCCGTTCAACGATCCACTCAACCTGGTGGCCCACAAGCTCGGTCCGGCGATCGCGGGAGGAAACGCGGTCATCCTGAAGCCCGCCACCGTGACCCCCCTGTCGGGTCTGAAGCTGACCGAGGCATTCATGCAGGCCGGCCTGCCGAGCGGCGTGCTTCAGTGCATCACGGGCTACGGCGCGGTGCTGGGCGACGCTCTCGTCGAGGATCCGCGGGTGCGGATGGTCTCGTTCACCGGCGGAGTGGAAGCGGGTGAGCGGATCATGTCGCGGGTGGGTCTCAAGAAGATCGGCATGGAGCTCGGCTCCAACTCGCCGGTGATCGTCTGGAAGGACGCCGACCTGGAGTGGGCCGCGGAGACCTGCGTATCGGGAGCGTTCTGGGCCGCGGGGCAGAACTGCATCGGGGTGCAGCGCATCTACATTCACCGGGATGTATATGACCGGTTCCGGGACGACTTCGTGAAGCGGGCAAAGGCGTACCGCACGGGCGACAAGCTCGACGAAGCGACCGACATGGGCCCGATGATCAACGAGGGCGAAGCGAAGCGGGTCGAGCGCTGGGTGCAGGAGGCCGTCGACAAGGGGGCCACATTGCTCGCGGGCGGTACGCGCGACGGTGCGCTGGTGCCTCCCACCGTGCTGGAGAACGTTCCGCCGGACGCCACGATCCACTACGAGGAGGTGTTCGGCCCGGCGGTGAACCTGTATCCCGTGGACGATCTGGATGAGGCGATAGCCGCCGCGAACAGCGTCAACTACGGCTTGCATGCGGCGGGCTTCTCGAACGATGTCACGGTTTGCCACAAGCTGGCTACGGGGCTCGACAGCGGCAGCGTGATCCTCAACGATTCGACCGACTATCGCCTCGACTCCATGCCGTTCGGCGGCGTGAAGAATTCCGGTCTCGGCCGCGAAGGCGTGAAGTTCTCGCTCCAGGAGATGACAGAGCCCAAAGTCGTATGCTGGTATCTCCCGGGCGTTTGACTCACAGAACGGTTTGCGCGGGCGAGTGTGTTCACCGGTCCGCGGTGCGGGCGGTGCTCGGAGGGGTCACAGCCCTGCTGCTCCTGGTCCTCACGGCGGCTCCGGCCGTCGGACAGGAAGACTCGGTAGCGGTGTCACCGGCCGATTCCGCCGCCGTCGCAGACTCCATCGGTGCTGCCGTCGATTCGGCCATCGCCGTGGCCGACACTCTGCGAGACAATCATCCGCAGGACTCGCCGGAGACAACGGGATTCGTGTTTCAGACTCCGGACAAGAAGGGGCAGCTTCGGATCCGCGCTTCGATCCGGCTGAACGGGGCCTACGATTTCAATGGACTGCAGAACACGGACAATTTCGACACCTACCTGATCCCGGTGGGTGAGTCGGCGACGGACCAGGCACGATTCTACCTGCAGGCAACGCAGACCCGGGTCGGGTTCGAGCTGTCCAGGGCCACATCGGGCGGGGTTGTCTTCGGGCGCATCGAAGCAGACTTCAGGGGACCGAACAACACGTTCCGACTACGGCACGCGTTCGGAGAGTACATCCACTTCCTGGCGGGTCAGACCTGGTCCACGTTCAGCGACGTGGAGGCCCTTCCGGTGACGGTGGACCTCGAGGGTCCACCGAGCTCGACGACCGTCCGTACTCCGCAGGTTCGCTACTCGACCACCGTAAACGACAGCATGAGCTGGGCCGTGGCGATCGAAGCTCCTCAGGCGGATATCACGAGCGCGGACTCGACTGCGGATGAGGCGTACCAGGGATTCGGGGACATCACGACGCGGGCGAAACTGTCATCGGACTGGGGGCACCTTCAGATGGCAGGCGTGTTCCGCAGTCTTGCTGCCAAGAACTCCGAGGGGAATACAGATTTCCTGCCCGGAATCGGGGCGATGCTTTCGGGTAAGTCGCAGGTATCGGAGAGAGATGCGTTTCTGTTCCAGGCCGTCGGTGGACTGGCGATCTCGCGATTCGTGGGCAGTCTCGGGGGGAAGGGCCTGGACCTGGTGTACAACCCCAATTCCGGGAAATTCGAGCAGATGATGTCGTACGGCGGTTTCATCACCTGGAATCACCAGCGGCTGTTCGACAGGAACCTGGAAACCAATCTTACGGGGGGCTACCTCGGGGTCCAGAACAAGAACTTCCAGCCGGACGACGCCTACAGAAAATCCGAATACATATCCGGCAACGTGTTCTGGCGGTTCACGGAGGGCGGCCGGGCCGGCGTCGAATACTCATGGGGACGACGAACCAACAAGGACGGCGAGTCGGGAACCGCGACGCGCCTGTCGTTCGCGGCGTACTTCGACTTCTAGTCGTCCCCCCGTGCACTTTTCGCGGCGGGACTAAACCCCCACCGTCACTCCCGCTGCTGCCTGCTCCAACGCCTGTTCCAGGTCCGCCAGCAGATCCTCCGCGTCCTCGCAGCCCACGGCGACGCGTACCAGGTCGTCGGTGATCCCCGCCTCGAGCCGCTCGTCCGCCGGGACTCCCTTGTGGGTCATCGAGGCCGGGTGCTCGATCAGTGTTTCCACGCCGCCGAGACTCACGGCCCGTACCATCAGCTCGGCCGCGTCGATGAGGCGCCGCCCGCCTTCGACTCCGCCGACCACGCCGAACGACACGATCCCTCCCGCGCCGCGCATCTGTCGCAGCGCGAGCTCGTGCTGCGGGTGGCTTTCGAGCCCGGGATACCGGACCCAGTCGACGGCCGGATGGGCCTCGAGATAGCGGGCGAGCTGCATGGCGTTCGCCTGCGCCTTCTCCACCCGCAGGCCGAGCGTCTTGATCCCGCGCAGCACCAGCCACGCCTGGTGCGGGTCCATCGTCCCGCCCAGGTTCACGTGGACTTTGCGCAGACGCTCCAGCATCTCCTCGTCCGAAGCCACGATCATCCCGGCGACTACATCTGAATGACCGTTGATGTACTTCGTCATGCTGTGCACGACGATGTCGGCCCCGAGCGCGATCGGATTCTGCAAATAGGGAGAGGCAAAGGTGTTGTCCGCCGCCAGCACCGCCCCGTGCGCGTGCGCGATTTCGGCACAGGTCTCGATGTCGGTCAGCTTGAGCGTCGGATTGGCCGGCGTCTCGATGTAGACGAGCGCCGTGTCGGGCCGCATGGCACGGGCGACGTTGTCGGAATCGGATGAATCCACGAAGTCCGCTTCGACGCCGAAGCGCGAGAACTCCGTCTCGAGGATCGTCCGCGACGGGCCGTACATCGCGTCGGTCGCAACGACATGTTTGCCCGCTCCGAGCAGTGTCATGTACACGCTGTTGATCGCGGCCATGCCGGTCGCCGCTCCGAGTCCTCCGGCGGCCCCTTCCAGGAACGCGACACTGCGCTCCAGCGCCTCGGTCGTCGGGTTGGCGAGTCGGGTATACTTGTAGCCGGGCTCACCCCGGAAGCAGGCGGCTCCATGCTCGGCGCTCTCGAACGCGAACGTCGAGCTCTGGTAGATCGGCACGCTCACGGCGCCGGTCTCGGCGTCCGGGTGCTGGCCGGCGTGGATGATCTTCGTGTTCGGGCCCTTCAGTCGCTTGTCGTCCATCGTTCCCTCAGAACCAGGTGAGACCCAGCGTCAGGAGCGCCAGTTGGTTGGTGGTGTCGAGCGCGGCGCACCAGTGGGCGGACGCACCCTCCTCTGCAGAAAGCTGGGGCGTCGGCGGCTCGAGCGACAGCCCGCGGACGGCCCGTTGCGCCGGGACAGTTGCACCCTGTCGCGCAGACCCTTCCGGCGGCCTAGAATGATCCGGCCCGGCCCGCGAGGACTGGACGAATTCGAACCGGCGGAAGCCCGGACCCGGGCCCTGCCGCACTTGCCATTCGGAGACGAAATCGGAGGCGCTCTTGGAAAGCTCCACCGCCGGATCGTCCCGCGCCCCCAGGATGGGGCCGTATCCCGAGTTTACCTGGGCGGCAGTGCTTGTCGGCTACGCGCTCGGGATCCTCATCGCCGTGAGCATCGGCTACCTGAGCCTCAAGCTCGGCTTCTCGATTGAGGGGTCCGAGCTCGCGGCCATCCTGGGGTTTGGAATCCTGCGCGGCCTGATGCGCCGCAACAGCATCATCGAGAACAACATCAACCAGACGATCGCCTCAGCCGTGAACGGAGCGAGCGCGGGAATGATGTTCTCGGTGCCGGCGCTGTTCATTCTCGGGTTCGAGGACTTCAATCATCCTCTGCTCGTGCTCGGATGCATCGCCGGCGGGATTCTCGGGATCGCGTTCATCATCCCCCTGCGCAAACAGATGATCGACTTCAATCGCCTCGCCTTTCCTGGTGGAATCGCGACGGCGGCGGTGCTGAAGGCGCCGGGCGCGGGGATCCGGAAGGCGTGGCTGCTACTCGGCGGGGCGCTGGTCGCCGGGATCGTCCATTTCATCAGCCTGTCCACCGGATTCGAGCAGTGGAACCTCGGGGTCCAGATCGGGATGCCCGAGTACATGAACGGGATCTGGTACGTGTCGCTGCTCACCGTCGGCGTCGCGTTCCTCGCCGGGAAGGGCGGCTTCTTCTTCATCGTCGGCGGCTACGTATGCTGGTGGCTGCTCGCTCCGGTACTCAACGCGGCCGGTCTGTTCCCGGACCCGGCGACGCTGGCGGCCGAGGGCACGACGATCACCGGCTATCTGCGGCTGACGCTGTTCCGCCCAGTCGGGATCGGGATGCTGATCGGAGGTGCGGTGATGGGCATCGTGCTTGCCTTTCCGCTCGTGGTGAGCGCGATCCGCAGCATGCGCG
>JAENXO010000332.1 GCA_016649455.1 Gemmatimonadota bacterium
CCCTCGAGACCACCCTCGCGGCCGAATCCGCTCTCGCGGTATCCGCCAAACCCGGAGGCGGCGTCGAACATGTTCGTGCAGTTGATCCACACCGTACCGGCCTGGATCTTCGGCGCCACGTCGAGCGCCAGGTTGATGCTCTCGGTCCAGATCGATGCGGCGAGGCCGTACCGGGTGTCATTTGCCAGCAGAACGGACTCGGCCGGCGTACGAAACGTCATCAGGACCACGACGGGCCCGAAGATCTCCACCTGCGCGACCGTGTCCGCGGGATCGACGTTCGTCAGCAAGGTCGGCGGATAGAACCAGCCCTCAGCCGGGCAGCTCCATGACGGCTGCCACAGCTCGGCGCCCTCCTCCCTGCCGCGCTCGACGAGGGAGCGGATCCGCTCGAGTTGCACCGGCGCCACGATCGCCCCGAGATCCACGGCCTTGTCGAGCGGATCCCCCATCCGGAGCGTCTCCATCCGGGCTTTGAGCTTCTGCACCAGCCGGTCCGCGATGCCTTCCTGCGCAAGGATTCTGGATCCGGCGCAGCATACCTGGCCCTGATTGAACCAGATTGCATCCACCACGCCTTCGACCACCGAATCGAGATCCGCGTCGTCGTACACGAGAAACGGCGACTTCCCGCCCAGTTCGAGGGACAGCCGCTTGCCGCTTCCGGCAGTCACTTCCCGGATGATGCGTCCGACGTCGGTCGATCCGGTGAACGCGATCTTGTCCACGTCCGGCTGCTCGACGAGCGCGGCTCCCGTGCGGCCGTCGCCGGTGACCACGTTGAACACGCCGGGCGGCAGGCCGATTGCCGCTGTGAGTTCGGCGAATGCAAGCGCGGTCAGCGACGTGAATTCGGCGGGCTTGAGGACGACCGTGTTCCCGGCGGCAAGGGCAGGCGCCACCTTCCAGGCGAGCATCAGCAGCGGGAAATTCCACGGGATGATCTGCCCCACGACCCCGATGGGTACCTGGCCGGGCAGCTCCCGCTCGATCAGCTGGGCCCAGCCAGCGTGGTGATAGAAATGCCGCGCTACGAGCGGGATATCTATATCCCGCGCCTCGCGGATCGGTTTCCCGTTGTCCAGGGTCTCCAGCACGGCGAACAGGCGGGAATCCCGCTGCAGGCGACGGGCGATCGCATACAGGTAGCGAGCGCGCTGGTGTCCGGAGAGGCCGCTCCAGGCCCGGAACGCCGCCCTCGCAGCAACCACCGCCGAGTCCACGTCCGCCACGCTCCCCTGCGTGATCCGGGCGAGAGGCCGGCCGGTCGCCGGGTTCACGGTCTCGAATCGCGCTCCATCCGACGAGTCGTGCCAGGCACCGTCGATCCAGTGCGCGAACTTCCTCTCATGCTGCTCGAGCCACGAATCGACAGAGTCCGTCGACTCGGGCGCGGGACCATACTCGAGGGTGTCGAAGATCTCGGTAATCTCGTTCATCGCTACCTTCTCGGGACGACGGGAGCGGTACGCCGATTCTGGTTCAAGATCCAGCCTGCCGTCACGTTTGCCAAGATCGTCGCCGGCCTGGCTCAGCTCAGGCCGAACACCGCGATCGGCGTAGTTACGGGAAGGCTGCGTTCACCGGTCTGCAACTTCGTCACCTGCACTCCCAGCAGGTAGGCGCCGTTGCGGCTGTTGCTGAAGTCGAGCTCGAGGTGATGCCGGCCGATGCCGGATCCGTCGTCCGACATCTCGGATGAAAAGACCAGCCGGAACGCGAGATCGTTTTGGTTCAGCCTCCAGATCCGGTCGACATCGTCCTCTTCGACCAGCCGGAGTTGGACCTCGTATTCCGCACCCGGTCGAATTCCGTACACCTCGAAGTACACGTGGACCGTTCCGTCCGGCCCCGTGGCGTGAGCCGCCGTGACCGGAAGGAACACGTTCCCGTCTCGCGTCCATGCGCCGCCGGAATCCGGCGCCACCGCGATGTCGCTGAGCGCCGGAAGCAGACTGCCGTACACGCCCCCGAAGTCCGGTACTGTCAGGGTGTCCTGCAGCCAATTGCCAACGGGCTCCCCGAAATTGCCGTCACGCAGCGCGATGGTGAACGGCCACGGGCCGGGAGAGAGCGTGGTGAGAAGGAATGCGTCCACACCTGCGCCCTCCGGGAGCGGGGCAAGGGTCACGAACTCGCGCCTGACGTCCCGTACGGTCGTCCCTTCCGGGGCCCGGAGCGCCACGGTCAGATTCGCTGCGCGCAGATCGCCGCCGCCGGCAGCCGGCCGGACCTCGAGCTGATCGGCCCGCGCGGTGCCCACGAACCACACAGCCGCGCTGCCCGCCCCGGGGTTCCAGAACCGCAGGAACTCGAACGCCACATCCACCGCCGGCAGAAGTCCCGGGACATCGGGAACCTCGGTAATCGCCATGACCTGGAGCTCCCGCGCCATCATCTGGGCCTGCCGCTCGTACATCCTCGCCTCTACGGCGTTGAACTCCGCATCGAGGCCGTCTGCGGCCTGGTAGGTGAAGATCATCCGTTTCAGCGGCAGGGGATCGATGGACAGCCGGGTCACGAAATTCTGGAAATAGAAAGTCCCAGGTATGGCCAGGGGCCCGAACGACTCGGCTAGCGCGTGACCGCTGCGCGGCATGCACGGCACTCGCCGATTGGTATCGCACGGCACGAAATGGAATAGCCACACGCCGCCCGCGCGCTCGTACACCCAGTCCTCCTCGATTCCGAGCATATCGCTGCCCGGTGGGCGGGTGGCGAAAAAGACCTCCGTCGGCTCACCGAGCCGGATCCACATATATCCCCGATCGTCCACTTCCAGGCTGTCCGGCCGGCCCCGGTAGTCGGAAGCGGTCTTCATGACGCGCGGCCTGGAGATCAGGTAGCGGGCCCGGGCCGCCTCCAGCCGGTTGTAGTGAACGGCGAGCCGTTCATCGGCTGACAGGGCTGATAGAAGGGCTCGATCGTCGAGCGCCAGGCGCACGACACTGCATTTCTCGCCCGGCGCCGCGGCGTCCCAGGTTTCCCGCTCCTCGGGTGTGAACAGGGCGCGCAGATCGAGCCACAACTCCTGTTCAACCGCGGGCGTGGAGGTTTCACAGGCTGCCCAGAAGTCGGCCGCCCCCGGGACTTCGTGACGTTTGTCGGGGCTGAAGTCGGCTCTACCGGCAGGCGAACTCATCAGCAGGGTTCGGGCTCGCTCGAGGCGAACGAGCCCATCGAACTCTCCAGGTGACCCGGTGCCAGGTGCTCCATCCGTCCCCGGAATCGGCAGCCACGCGAGCGCCTCACCCGTCTCAAAGGCGCGTCTCCACATCCGTGCCGCCAGGAGCGAGTCGGACGCGGAGTCGAGGCCGCCTTCGCTCTCCCACCTGGCGACGGCCTCTCGCACGTCGAACACGCTCGGCGCGGGCTCGTACAGCGACAGGTATTTCGAGACGTAGTCGGGGACCGTGTCCGGGGCGGGTATCGATGTTACCTGCGTCAGGCCTGCCGGCGGTGCAGCGACGGCTATCACAGCTGCGGTAAACGCCGCAATCACTGCCCGGGATCTCATGCGAGTGGGTGCCGATATCCGGTGGAGTACCTTCCGGTGGCGAGGTGTTCGAGTTGCCGTTCGAGATCGAGGAGCAGGGAACTGGCGCCGAACCGGAACAGGCCGGGCCGCGTCCAGGGCAGTCCGAGCTCGTCCCGCATCATCGACAGCCAGGTGAGCGTGTCCTTCGCCTTCCGGA
>JAENXO010000468.1 GCA_016649455.1 Gemmatimonadota bacterium
GGGCTAGAGTGCGCCCGCCTTCTCCGTCAGGATCTCCGCCGTCACCGCGCCGTGTGACGCGTTCCAGACCGGTTGCCCGTCCGCCAGGAGAATGATCTGCGGAGACTGGTGCCGAATCCCCAGCCTGTCGGCGATGGAGTTGGCGAGAGTTCGCTCCGCGATCACGTCGATCAGGAAGACCGGGATCGACCCATCCACTTCCTCGTAGCTGATTACCTGGCGATACGCCCGGGAACTCGTTCCGCACCTGGTACTGTGCTTGAACAGAAACGCACGCTCGGCGCCCAGCGCCTCGTCGAGTTCCATCTCGTTTCTCAGCGGCTTCATTCTGTGCGTTCGTCCCGATCCGTAGTTGAATCGATCCGGCCCCGAAGCACGGTAACCGCCGCTCCCTCGAGCGTCACACGATCTCCCCGGTCCGTCACCCTGACGGTTCCGCCCCGCAGTGAAATCTGCCGGCCGGTGACGGTGTCACGGCCCAGCTTCCGAGCCCACCAGGGGCCGAGGGCACAGTGCGCGGAGCCCGTGACCGGGTCCTCGTCCACGCCGCAGGCGGGCGCGAAGAACCGGGACACGAAGTCGATGCCGGGGTGGCTCTCCAGCGTCCCGGCACCCGGTTGCGACGTGACCATCACGCCCCGTGCATCGACGGCGGCGAGAGCCCTGAAATCCGGTTGCACGGCTCGAACGTCAGCTTCCGTCGGGAGTTCGACGAGCCAGTCCATGCGGTTGAAACCAGTCGCTCTCGGGACCGGGATCCGGCCATCCGGGGCGAGCGCCTCGAGCAGGGCCCGAGGGGCGCAGTCCTCGGACACTGGCTTCGCGGGGAAGTCGAGCGCGATTCGATCGCTCCCGTCGCGGATCGCCTCGAGCGTTCCACTGAGCGTTTCGAAGCGCAGCGGCGTGCCTGGTGGCGCGTGACCCTCTGTCCACAGCACGTGTGCCGAGGCCAGCGTCGCGTGGCCGCACAGATCCACTTCGACCGTCGGAGTAAACCAGCGCAGTCGCCAGCCAGAATTCACGGGGTGGAGAAAAGCGGTCTCTGACAGGTTCACCTCGGCGGCGACGCTGCGCATCCACGCCTCTGACACCGGCGCTGCCAGTACGCATACCGCAGCGGGGTTTCCCTCGAACGGGACTTCTGAAAACGCGTCCACGATGGAAATCGGTCGATCCATCAGACTCCTCCCGCAATCCGGGTCGGTGGCTCAGAGATATGGAGAGAACAGCCATGCGACTCCGTCCCGCAGCTTCAGAGCCAGGTCGCGGTCCCGAAGCTCCTCGATCGAGACCGGGCGGGCGGCATCGATCCGGTCTGATACGAATCGTTCCAGTCGCGCTCCGAGCTTCGGATCATAGGCTTCGACGTTGAACTCGAAATTGAGACGATAGCTCCTGGGGTCCCAGTTGCCGGACCCGAACAGTGCCCACACTCCATCCACGAGCATCAGTTTCGTGTGATCGAACGGAGGCGGCGTCAGCCAGACCCGACAGCCGGAGTCGAGAATCTGATCGAGCTGGGAGAGCATCGCCCAGCCGACGGTTCGCAGGTTGTTCTGGCTCGGGATCAGAACGTCCACACGAACGCCCCTGAGAGCCGCGGTATTCAGGCCGGACAGGAGCGCCTGGTCCGGGAGGAAGTACGGCGTCATGATCCGGACTGAGTGATCCGCCCCGGCAAGCGCCGCGAGAAACGTGGAGTGCAGACGCTCGAATTCGTCGTCCGGTCCGTCCGACACTCCCCGCGCCACGACCTCGCCGGCTGATTCGATCGCCGGGAACCAGCCGGGGCTGAACAGTTCCTCGCCACACGAGAATACCCAGTCCCTGGCGAACGCCTCGGCCAGGTGTCGGACCACCGGCCCCTCGAGCCGAAAGTGAAGGTCCTGGACCGGGTGGGCGGAGGGCACATCGATGATCGATCCCTCCCGAATGTTGAGGCCTCCCGTGAATCCGACCCGGCCATCGACCACCAGGATCTTGCGATGGTTGCGGAGGTTCATATAGGGCATGCGCCACGGTACGAACTGGCCGAGAAATTCCTGTACCGGGATGCCGCGCTGACGGAGGATGTGCGGTGCCCGCGGTTTGCTGTAGGCGGCCCCGACGCCATCCACCAGGACACGTACCGCGACGCCTCTCCGATGGGCTCGGTCCAGCGCTTCGATAAACTCGGTTCCCGCCCGGTCCACGTCGAATATGTAGGTCTGCATCATTACCGTGGAGGACGCCCGGTCGATCGCATCGAGCATTGCCGGGAAGGCTTCGTCCCCGGACACCAGTGGCTCGATCCGGTTTCCGGGCATCAGGGGCAGCCGTGTGACCTTCCCCACGGCTCGCACGAGGCCCTCGATCGAGCGGGTGACCTCGGGCAGGTCCAGGTAGTCGACCGGGGCTGGAAGGGCTGCGGCTCTGCTCTCCGACAGCAGCGTGATCTCGTCCTGGATCCGTGCACCTTTCCGTCGGATCCGATTGAC
>JAENXO010000381.1 GCA_016649455.1 Gemmatimonadota bacterium
CGACCCACGAGCCGGCACCATAAATGCCAAAAACCTGGAGAAGCGTGCGACCACCGATCATCCGCGTTCCCTCACGATTACCACGAGTCTTTGGCGCGCCGCCTCCACCCGCGGCTGTAACTCAGGATCCGCGTCCTGCCAGAGCTCGACGAATTGTGCGTAGTAGATGGCGGCCTGCTCCGGGTCGCCCTCCGCGTCGTACATCTTGCCGAGCGACTCGTACACGCTACCGAGTCCATCGGCGTCCAGAATGTGCCGGATGTGCCAGCCCCGAGACAGGTACGCCTCCCACGCGGCGATCGCTCCGGTGCGGTCTCCCTCGGCCTCGAGGAGGAACCCCATCCAGAACAGCCCACACTCGCGGCAGACACTTCGTTCCAGGGACTCGTACAGTTCGACCGCGCCCGCCACGTCACCTGCCTGCTGAGCGAGCTGCGCCTGCGCGACCGTCTCAAGCGCAACGTCCCATCCGCTTCTTTCGAAGGAAGCCTCGGCCGTCCGGTGTCGTTCGAGGAACGCCTCCGCTTCCTGCGTCCGCCCCAGAGCGGCGCTGACCATCGCCAGGTTCAGCAACGGCGCCTCGCCGTCCGGAATCGTCTCGGGCGGAAAGCGGTCCAAGGCTTCATCGAGAATCGCCGCGGCCCCCGCCGGATCCTCGGCCGCAAGCAGCCGCGTCCAGGCCGACCAGCTCGCGCGCCAGAGATAGGTCCCGCCCCAACCCTCATCCACCAGGAAGCGTGACCCTCGAGCCCGCCGCTCCTCGGCATCCGCGATTCGTCCTCGCGTGGCGTCGAGCAGCACCCGGCCTTCCTCCCCGGCCCACTCCCAGTAGCCGCTTCCAGCGCCGAGCACCGTCATCGAATCGTACAGCGCGGCAGCAGTCTCGTAATTCCCCGCTCCGAGTTCCAGGTCCGCGAGCCGGTTCACCATGTCAGGAGCTCGCGGCGCGATCTGCAGGGCCTCGTCGAGCACTGCGCGTGCTTCGTCCGCACGGCCGAGTTTCTTCAGCTGGACGGACTGGTTGCCCAGAGCAAGGACGTTGGTGGGATCGGCCGCGAACGACCGTTCGTACAGGTCGAGGGCCCGCGCGGCGTCCCCAGTCGACCCGACAAGAACTCCGAGGTTGTTCAGCGCCCAGGCGTCGTCCGGATTCAGGTCGAGGAGGTTTTCATACGCAGTAGTCGCGCGCTCTGTGTCCTTCTCCACGTCATTGTAGTACGTGCCCTCTGTCAAGTAGCGCTCGCGGGTCGTGAGGCGATCCCGGTGCGCGAAGGCCCGCTTCTCGGCCTCTATGGCGCGTCCTCCCTCGATGTTCCGGTTGCCCAGCAGGACCCCGAGCTTCCGCCACGCCATCGCGAACGCGGTGTCCCGCTCGACGGCTTCCTCGAGAAGCGCGATCGCCCGCTGGTCATCCCCTGCGTCGTCGGCCTCCAGCGCTTGCGAGTAGAGGCGAAGCGCGTCCAGCGAACCGGTCGTCACCTGCTCGAGCGGGGCGGAAGCGCGCAATGAGCCGTACGACTCACCGACCCGCTCCCGGAACCCGGCGGACAGTTCGTCCACTGCCGGCACGATCTCGCTCTCGTCCGAGGCGGTCTCGCGGAGCGCGAGCAGTTCGCTCCCGTCCTCCGCGTTGACGAGACGCACCGAAAGGACGTAGCGGCCTCCCGCCTCGTTGATCTCGCCGACGATCACGGCCGGCCAGCCCTCGCGGATCGCGATCTCCCTGGCGAGCTCCTCACCGAGCGGACCTTCCTGCACGATCTCCATGCGGTCCAGGACCCGGGCGATCACGGCAGGCTCGACGACCTTCACGACATTCGACTGGGAAAGATCGATCCGGAGCGCTTCCGTGGCCGTCGCGGCAAGGCCCGGATCGCGCGACGCGAACTCTGTGAGAACGAGGGGGGCCCGCTCCTCGAGCACTCCCTTTGCCACCAGCGAGCCGACCGGGCCGATCCCGCTGTTTCGCATGTACATGAAGCCGCCGGTCACCGTGATGAGAAATACGAACGCGACTCCCCCCCCGACGAGGGTGTTTCGCCAGTTGAACAGGCGCCGCATTTCCGCCGAAGGATCCGCGGGTCCGGTCGCGGGGAGTTCGGACCTGGCCGCGGAATTTGCTCCACTCGCAGTGGCGCCGATGTCTCCCGCGGGCACCCGAGACCCGGCCGTGCGAGCCTGGACCACGGCCGTGGCGAGGATGATCGGCAATCCGATCAGCAGCAGAACAACCGCGAACGGGAAGACCCAGTCGGGAAGCCCCATGTTGTCGATCAGAACATCGACGACCTGTAGCACCACCCACGAACCGGCCGCGTAAAAGCCTAGGACCTGGAGAAGCGTTCGACCACCGATCATCCGCGTTCCCTCACGATCGCCTCGAGCCTCGCCCGGGCTCGCTCGACCTTGGGCTGGAACTCGTCATCGGCATCTTCCCACAGATCGATGAACCTGCCGTAGTAGCCGGCCGCCTGCTCCAGGTCCCCTCGCTCGTCGTACAGTTCGGCGAGCCGCAGGTAAGTGGTCGGAATCTGCCTCGGCTGCTCGGACAGATCCACGATTTCACTGGAGTTCAACAGCGCGGATTCGTATCGAGCGATCGCGGAGTCCGCCAATCCTGCCCTGTCGAACGCCCAGGCGAGATCCCAGGACACGCTGCGCACTCCAAGTCCCTCATAGAACGAGTCCATTTCCCGTTCGGCTCGCTGCAGAAGAGACACGGCTTCGGTGGCATTGCCGGCACCGACTGCCAGCACAGCCTCGAACCAGGAGTCCGCTGCCGCCCGCAACGGAGCGGGCAGCGAGGAATATTCGTTGTCCGCTCTTCGGTCCGCCGCCAGCCATGTACGCGCCGCATCAGGGCGTCCGGCGAGGGCATACTGAAATGCCCGCTCGCCGGCTCCTTGCGCTGTGTCCACCTGCACACCGGATTCCAGCGCCCGGTCCAGGATCGCAGCCGCCTCCGAGGCGTCTCCCCGAATCAAGAGCTCGTTCCAGGCGAGCCAGGCCGCATGCCGGAGAGGCTCCTGCTCGCTTCTCGCATCGAGCCAGTTCCGCTCCGCCTGGACGAGACGTCCCTCCGCGAGGTCCACCGCGGCGATCAAGTCATTGGCACGTCTTCGAAATTCCGACTTGTCGGTGCGCGCCAGTTCGTCCGCCAGTTCCCGCGCCCTTTCGTAGTCCCAGTCGGCGGC
>JAENXO010000649.1 GCA_016649455.1 Gemmatimonadota bacterium
CGCTGTCTGGACAGTAACGCTGGAAGTGGAACCCGGAATATACCGATTCGGCTTTGAGGTGGACGGAACGTGGTACGTCCCGGACGACGCAGACGGCAAGACGGTCGACGAATGGGGAGTGGAGCAGGCGACGCTCGTCGTACCGGAGTCGTGACGATCCCGGGTCGCAGGTCGTCATTATTTGTGAGGCCCGGAGATGTCCGGGCTGAAACCAGGAATCAGGACGCAGATACAATGTCAGGATTGCGACAGATCACTCGGATCGGAACGATGGCGGTAATGACCTCCATCGTCAGTCTCGGTCCAGGTTCCGGACTCGTTGCCGGACAGGAGCGCGATCGGACTCAGACACGTCTGGAGGAGTCGCTCCCTGCAGGGGCCGTCAACCGGATCCGGGAGATGTCTCGTGAACTGGCCGAGGCAGGGATCCCGCCCCAGCTGATCCGACGCAAGGCGCTCGAGGGAGTCGCGAAGGGAGTTCCACCTGACAGAATCGTGACCGCGGTAGAGGCGTACTCGGGACGACTGCAGGAGGCGAACGGGCTGCTTGGACCCGACCAGAACGGTGCGAGTCTCGCAGCGGCCGCTGAAGCCGTCCGCAGAGGAGTTCCGCCGGAGGCGATTCGCGGCCTGGCCCGGGAGCAGGGAGGCAGGCAGGGAGCAGGGAGCCTGGCGGTTCCCCTGCTCGTGCTCGGTGATCTCACCGAGGCCGGTGTCCCGACGGACCAGGCACTCGAGGCCGTGCAGGAAGCGATGCGCCGTGGCTCCCCGGAACAGGCAATGATGAACTTCTCGGCCGCCGTCAGGCGGAGGGTGCGCCAGGGAGAAGACCCCGCGGCGGCGTTCGAGCAGGTTCGGGTGCGCGCCACGGAGCGGATGCGGCAGGCACCGAACGGTTCAGGTCAATCGATGCGCGGAACTCCGGGCAGTCGTCCGATGGATGCCTCTCCGGTCCCGCCGGGCAGCGAGCCCCCGACTCGCTCCGGCAGCGGCCAGAGGTCGTCGGGACCGAATTGAACCGCGGATCCTGCCTCCCGGGTCCGGATCGATCGAACGGATCAACCACGGACGGGCGTTCCTCGCTGGCGTGTGGAGCGCCCGTTCGATATCTACTCTGAATCTACGCTGAGAAGTCGGGATTCAGACTCCCCAGAGCCACCACTTCAGAGCGGACTCCAGATGGCGCGTTCTGACTCCCGCAGGCGGAAGCACTCCGCTCTCTGGTTCGCCCTCGTGGCGAGCACGTCTGCCGTACTTCCTGCATCGGCCGCTGCCGCACGCCCTCAGCAACCCGATCCGCCGCGCGTGATTCTCTTGGTCGCGGATGGTGCCGGCATATCCCACTGGACCGCCGGCCTGCTGGCAGGGGGTTCCGCGGCCATTCTGCGCTTTCCGGTCGTCGGTCTGGTTGATACGAGAAACGTGGAAGGGCGGATCACTGACAGTGCCGCCTCGGCGACGGCCTACGCGACCGGTGTGCCGACCCTCAACGGGTTCGTCGGCGTCGGACCGGACACGGTGGCCCTGGAGACGGTCCTGGAGCGGGCGGAG
>JAENXO010000506.1 GCA_016649455.1 Gemmatimonadota bacterium
AACCCCTGCAACTGATGCTGATGCAGATCGATCGTGATCAGCCGATCCGCGCCGGCCGCCACGATCAGGTTCGCCATCAGCTTCGCCGCGATCGACACTCGCGGCTGGTCCTTCCTGTCCTGTCGGGCGTAGCCGAAATAAGGCACGACGGCCGTGACACGCGCGGCGGAAGCTCGCTTCGCTGCGTCGATCAACAGCAGCAATTCCAGCGTGTTCTCGGCCGGCGGACTCGTCGGCTGAATCACGAATACGTCGCGACCACGCACGTTCTCGTCGATACGGACGAAAATCTCTCCGTCCGCGAATCTCTTCACCGTCACGTCACACAGCGGCTGGCCAAGCTCTTCGGCAATCCGCTCCGCGAGGGCGGGATTCGCCGTTCCGGTCAGCACCATCATGGGCGTGCCGGTCGCCGATACTTCGGTCATGGTTCCGTGTCGCTCCGTCGCTTCGGGCCAGCTGCGCTCGGAATACAGCCAAACATCTTACTTATCTCCCCCGGGACCGTCAACCGAGTCGGCGACCGGTTGACCGCTCGATCGAACAGCCGGCGGGTCCTTTGACCCGAGCGACTCCAGGTAGACATGTCGAGTCGGGTACGCGAACTCGATCCTCTCAATCGCGAAGCGCCGCATCAATTCGAGGTTTACGAACTGCTGGACATCCATATACGAACTGTAGTCGGGGACGGTCATGTAGAACACCGTCTCGAATATCAGCGCGGAGTCAGCGAATTCCTTGAAGTGCGACCGGTCGAATCGGGCCAGCTTGTGGCTTTCGATCGCGGCCTGGAGCATGCCGGGGATTTTCTCCATCACGTCCGGCGGAGTCCCGTAAACCACGCCGATCTGGAACAGGACCCGCCGCTCCTCCATCCTGCCGTAGTTGCGGATTCTGCTCTGCAGGAGGTCCTTGTTCGAAAACACCAGCTGCTCGCCGGTCAGACTCGTCAGGCGCGTCGTATTCAGCCCGACCGTCTCCACTGTGCCACTGAGATCGTCTACCGCGAGGTAGTCGCCGATCAGGAATGGCTTGTCGATCAGAATCGTGAGTGACGCGAACAGGTCACCCAGGATGTTCTGCAGGGCCAGGGCCACCGCGATTCCGCCTATGCCGAGCCCGGCCACCAGAGCCGAGATGTCGACTCCCAGGTTCTCGAGCAGCACCAGGAGCACGACCGCCCATACCAGGACGTTTATCCCGTAGCTAACGAACCGGAATGTCGAGGATGCGTCCGGATCGTCCCCCAGCTTCTTCTGCTTCCACGAGAGCAGAAGGACATCGAGCCAGCCGACGGTCCAGAAGCCGATCTGCATGAGGGCCGCGACCGTCGCCAGTATCCCGACCCACCTTCCGACGCTCTCCGGAAGACTCAGCGGTTGGGACACGAAATAGATGGCGATGAAGAACAGCAGCGCCGGCTTCGTCGCCGCTACGGCTGCCGCGAGGCCGTCGTCCAGTTGGGTTTCCGTCCGCTGGGACAGCTTCTCGATTCGTCCGGCCGCCAGGCGACGGACGAGCCCATAAACAGCTATGAAAGCCAGTAACAGGGCGCCGGCAATCATCCACATCCGGATGGAATTTCCGAGGAATTCGGTATTCAGGAAGTCCAAGAACGCACTCCGATCATTTTTGCAGGGCCAGGAGTACCAGTGAATCTACGCGAGCCAATCTGCCGGGTCATCCGCCCGGCGCAACAGGGGAAGTGCGGACCGAGTCCGGGCGACGCGCATTGAAGGTCGGCGCGGCTCGACCGTACGTTGCCAGTTCGTGTCGACCGCCCCGATCGGAGATCAACAGCACATGCGACATCGGTTCAACAATGACTAGAGCCTGGGAGGAAGACGCGGCCCGGAAGATCGAGCTCCTGGTCAGATCTCGATACCCGCTTATCGTGGTGGATACGCTCGAGGAGGACCGGCTGCGGGAACTCCTGGGACGTACCGCGAGCCGGCTGGACCTGAGCCTGTTCAACTGGACCCGGACGCGCGGCCTGGTCCGCGACGGACTGGACCGGGGAGTCTACGATACGTCCGATCCGCTGCGACTGCTGGCGCACCTGGCAGCATCCGACCAGCCGGGCCTGTACACGGCCTGGTCCGAGGACCGCGAGCTCGATACGGAGATCCTGCTGACCGAGATCGAGACGGCCGTTCCACTGTCGCAGACCATGGCCGAGCGCGTACGGGAACTCCGGGAGTGGGCCCGGGGACGGGCCGTG
>JAENXO010000566.1 GCA_016649455.1 Gemmatimonadota bacterium
CCTAGAGCTCGATCTCGCGCGTCGCTCCCTTGCGGCGCGCGGCATCCAGCAGCAGCGCCGCGGTCATGGCGTCCTGCACGGCGTGCCCCACGGTCTTGAACACGGTGATCTCGGTCGGGTCGCGACGTCCCGCGGCACGGCCGGCCGCCACGTCGCCGATCTCGGTCCAGTCGGCGGAGTCCGTGACGCCGGCCTCGATCCCGTGCACCAGTTCTCCCGCCTCCTCGAGCGCAGCCGCGACCAGGTCCACGAACACCCGTGCCCGCCCCACAGTTTCGAGGTCCAGCTCCCGCCGGTCCAGGGTGTAGGTGCCGATCGCGTTCACGTGCGCCCCGGGCTTGAGCAGCGTGCCGTCGAACACGGGCACGGAGGAGCTCGTGGCCGTGCAGATCACGTCCGCGTCATCCACGGCGGCCGCGGAATCGGTGGCCGCGGTGAGATCTGCCCGCGTCCGGCTCGACAGCTCGGCGATCATCGCGGCGACCGCATCCGGTTCCGGCCCGAACACCCGAATCTCCTCCAGGTCACGCACCGCGTCGATCGCCAGGAGCTGCGTCCGTGCCTGTGCCCCGGAGCCGAACACCGCACCGATCCGGGACTCGGGCCGCGCGAGCAGGTCCGTCGCCGCTCCAGACGTCGCCCCCGTCCGCCAGGCGGTGAGCGCTCCGCCATCGCACAGACCCGCCGGCACGCCTGTCTCGGGATCGAGTATGGTCACCAGCCCGCTCACCACCGGAAGACCCCGGTGCGCGTTCGAATGGAAGATCGACACGATCTTCGTAGCGAACGCCTCACCGGGTAGGAGCGCCCCCATCAGCAGCGCGCAGTCTTCCGAACCGTGTGCCGGCAGGTGCATCCGGTGCGGCGCCACGACCTGACCGACCGACAGCGCGGCGAACGCCCGCTTCATCGCCTCGGCCGCGTCCCGCATCGGAAGCAGCTCCGGGATCTGATGCGATGGGATGATCTGAAGTCTCATCACGCCGCCGCCCGTGCCGCCCGCGCCGCCTTTCGCAGCCCGCTGCGGGCTCGCGTCCAGGTCAGCACGTCATGCTGCAGCATCGTCAGTGCCGGCACGAGCACCATGATCACGAAGGTCGCGAAGAGGACCCCGAATCCCAGGCTCACCGCCATTGGCACGAGAAACTGCGCCTGCACGCTCCGTTCGATGATCATCGGGAACACCCCGAGGAACGTGGTCAGCGTGGTGAGCATGATCGGTCGGAAGCGGACCTTCGACGCCTTGAGAATCGCCTCCTTCATCGGCGTGCCCGAGCGGTGTTCCGCGTTCACGAAATCGAGCAGCACCAGCGAGTCGTTCACCACGACGCCGCTCAAGCCCACGAGCCCGAACATGCTCAGCATGCCGAAATCGATCCCCATGAACAGGTGCGCGAACACCGCTCCAATAAAGCCGAACGGAACAGCAGCCATGATGATCAGCGGCTCGATGTAGGAACCGAACGGAATGGCAAGCAGTGTATACATCACGAACAGGGCGAGGATGAATCCTCGAATCATCCCGCCCAGCGCGCGCGCCTGTTCCCGCTGCTCTCCGCCGAACCCATAGCGCAGCGCGGGATAGCGCTCCTGAGCCGCTGGCAGGATCGTCCCGGTCAGCTCGGCGTTGACCTCCGAGCCAGTGATCACCGTGCGGTCCACCTCGGCCGTGATCGTCACGATCCGCCTGCCGTCCACCCGACGGATCGTCGATGGCGCCGTTCCGAACGACACCTCCGCCAGCTCCTGCAGGGGAATCGCCGCTCCCGATGACGTCATGATCCGGTACTGCTGGATATCCGCCAGGCTGCTGCGCTCGTCCTTCGGCAAGCGCACGTACACCCTGACCTCTTCCCGTCCCCGCTGCACGCGCACGGCCTCGGAACCGAAGAACGCCGCCCGTACCTGGCGCGCCAGATCATCCA
>JAENXO010000459.1 GCA_016649455.1 Gemmatimonadota bacterium
CAGGCGCACCGGGAGGGTGCGGAGCCCGCGCAGCAGCAGCCAGGCGTCGAACGGCGCGAGAATTCCGCCGTTGAGCAGGTAGGTGCTGTAAAACAGCTGCTCGGCTCTTTCTGCCGTCGTCACCAGGGCGCCCGCGATCACATCACTGTGCCCGCCGATGTACTTCGAGCAGGTGTGCATCACGATATCTACGCCGAGCGTCAACGGCTTCTGGCACAGCGGGGTCGCCCAGCTGTTGTCGATCCCCGTGAGGATCCCGCGCTCGCGGGCCAGGGACGCGACGGCCCGGATGTCGAACTGCCGGAACCGCATCGTGCCAGGACTCTCGAGCCACAGAAGCCGGGTATTGGGGCGGATCGCGCCTTCGATCGACTCCAGGTCCAGATCGAGCTGCAGGTCGTGCTCAATGCCGAACCGCGTCAGGTGCTGCGCGAGCTGCAGGGTAGGCCCATAGGTGTCGTTGACGAACAGGACGTGGTCGCCGCTGCGCAGCAGGCCCAGCATCACCGCGCTGACCGCGGCCATCCCGGAACTGAAACACAGACAGGCCTCTCCGCGCTCGAGGGCTGCCAGCTTCCGCTCCAGCACCTGCACGGTCGGGTTCTTCCCCCGCGAGTAGAGGTTCGTCTGGTGCTCGGCGCTGAACCCGTCGAGCAGCGTGCCGAAATCCGGAAAGGTGAACAGCGAACTCTGGTAGATCGGCGTTGCGGCCGGGCTGGACATCGGCGGAGAGCCGCTACGCGCCAGCCCGGCCGACAGACGCGGGTCCTCTTCCGGGTCGCCGCCCGCGCAGATCACTCTGTCCTGCGGATCGATGTGCATGAGGCATACTCCCTTGAAAGAAAGCGGACCGTCAAGCGCGGGTGGTGACAGGCGCCGATCCCTGAATGTAGCTTGCACCTCGCCTCCCGGGCTCCGCACGACTGGAGTCCGAGTCGAATGCTACCGATCCGCCCGGATCGACCGGGCGGCGAAAGGAACGCGCGCATGTCCGACGGCGACAGGCACCAGGGTGAACATTCTGAGTTGAGTCGGCGGCGGTTCCTCGGGTACGGCGCGGCAGGTGGCGCCCTGCTGATCGCGGGCCCGGGCGCGTGTGGTCCTTCAGGCGATAGCGGGGCCGGAACCGGGTCCTCATCCGGCGCAGTCAGTGACCCGGCGTCACACCCCGGCGTGGAACCGTTCGAACTGGACGAGCTGACCCTGGACGAGCTTGGCGAGGGCATGCGCTCCGGCCGCTGGAGCGCGCGCGACCTGACCGAGCTCTACCTCGGGCGCATCGAAGCGCTGAATCGGCGAGGTCCGGAGCTGCACGCCGTTATCGAGACCAACCCGGACGCCCTGGAGATCGCCGACCGTCTCGACCGGGCCCGCCGGGAGGGCGAAGAAGTCGGTCCACTGCATGGAATCCCGATCCTGCTCAAGGACAACATCGGAACCCACGACCGGATGACGACGACCGCCGGTTCGTACGCGCTCGAAGGGTCCATTCCGCCGGCCGACTCTGCGGTCGCGGATCGTCTGCGGCAGGCAGGTGCCGTACTGCTGGGTAAGGCGAACCTCAGCGAATGGGCCAACTTCCGCTCGACCCGCTCGAGCAGCGGTTGGAGCGCCCGCGGAGGCCAGTGCCGGAACCCCTACATCCTGGACCGGAACCCGTGTGGATCGAGCTCCGGCTCGGCGGCCGCGGTGTCGGCGAACCTGGCGGCAGCAGCGATCGGCACTGAGACCGACGGCTCGGTCGTGTGCCCGTCGCACGCCTGCGGAATCGTCGGGATCAAGCCGACCGTCGGCCTGATCAGCCGCAGCGGAATCATCCCGCTGTCGCACACCCAGGACACAGCCGGTCCGATGGCCAGAACCGTGAGGGATGCGGCGCTGATACTCGGTTCGCTGACAGGCGTCGATCCGTCGGATCCGGCTACCTCGGCAAGCGCTGACAGGGCGCACGGGAGCTACACGGGCTTTCTCGACCCGGCCGGACTCCGGGGAACCCGGATCGGGGTGGCGCGCGCGTATGCCGGGTTCCACGAGAGAGTGGAGGCGCTGTTCGAGGATGCGCTCGACGCCATGCGGGCCGAGGGCGCCGAGATCATCGACCCGGCAAACCCGGGTTCGATCCACGACATGGGCGCCCCGGAATGGGAGGTGCTGTTGTACGAGTTCAAGGCCGACCTGAACGCCTACCTGTCTCAACTCGGTCCGGATGCCCCCGTACGATCGCTGCAGGAGATCATCGAATTCAACGAGCGTGAGTCGGCGCGGCAGATGCCATGGTTCGGCCAGGAGATCCTCCTGCTGGCCCAGGAAAAGGGACCGCTCACGGAGAAGCCGTATCGCGAGGCTCTCGCCGCCGCGCGCTCCCTGGCCGGTGAGCAGGGGATCGACGAGATCATGGACCGTTACCGACTCGACGCACTCGTCGCGCCGACCGGCGGCCCCGCCTGGGTCACAGATCTGGTGAACGGAGACCACTTCGCGGGCAGTAGTTCAGAACCTGCGGCGATCGCCGGCTACCCGAACATCACGGTTCCTGGCGGTTTCGTTCACGGTCTGCCGGTCGGCCTGTCATTCTTTGGA
>JAENXO010000143.1 GCA_016649455.1 Gemmatimonadota bacterium
GTTCGTGGTCCGCCGCGAGCCTCAGCGCCTCGTTCGACTCGCGCAACTCACCCAGTTCGGCAGCGACCGTGCGATCCGGGTTCTGTTCCTTTTCCAGGGCATAGTGTGCCGGGAGTACGGTCCAGCTTCCAGGCCACTGCGTGAGCGCACGATGGGTGCTCGCCCACAGCAGCTCGCTCCACTCTTCCGTCCGGCCTGCCAGGTCCGGGCGTCCGACCGACTCCACGAACAGGAAGTCTCCGGTCATCGCCAGCCGATCGCCGGCGAGAATGGTCACGCTTCCTTCGGTATGGCCGGGTGTGTGCAGGACTTCCAGCTTGCCCTCCCCGACAAGGATCTCGTTCCCCTCTCCGATCGAGGTGAACGGGATGACTCCCGGCGTTCCGTCGTACGGGTATACCATGTCCGCCGGATGCAGATACCACGGCACGTCCAGCGACCGGGCGAGGTTCGGTCCGCCGCTGATGTAATCGGCGTGAACGTGTGTATCCGCTACCGCCGTGATTCTCGCCCCGGCCCGTGCCGCTTCATCCAGCCATGGCTGGTAGTACAGCGACACGTCCACGGCGATCGCCTCGTCGCCACTGACGAGGAGGTAGCCGAGTGCCGCCTTGCCGACGCGATCGAACTGGATGAGATGATCGAAACCCGGTGGGGCCGGCAACGGGCGCGGCAGGGAAAGGTGCATCCAGCTGGTGATTCCTCCGCGCAGCGACTTCGCCTCGTAGCCGGCGACGGTCAGCCAGGCGGCGACCCGGAGACTGTCGTTGCCGTGCCCGCACACCACGACGACCTCAATGTCCTGCCGGAGACCTGCCTCGGCCGGATCCCCGAGCGCCACCAGTTTCGATCCCCGGATGTTGATGTACCGGTCGGGAGGCACGGGGCTCACCGTTCCGTTCGCGAGCCTCTCCGGGGCTCGCACGTCGAGCACCTGGAGCGGCTCGCCCGCCTCCAGACGGCGGGCGAGCTCCTCGGACCCGACTTCGATCTGGTCCCTGGTCAGGCGCATCGGATCGCTTTCCCGGTTTCTCTCAGTTCAGACATTCCGCTTATTCCGAGAGCAGTGCCTCGACGTCTTCGAGCGACCTGGGAATCGGCTCGCCGAGCACCCGGTTCCCATCGGCCGTCACCACGACGTCGTCTTCGATCCGAACTCCCCCGAAATCCCGCCACGAGTCGAGCACGTCGTAATCGATGAACGACTCGTGCACGCCGTCGGCCTGCCAGCGGTCGATCAGCGCGGGGATGAAATACAGGCCGGGCTCGACGGTGAGCACGAACCCCGGCTGCAGGGAGCGGCCGAGCCGAAGCGACGCGAGGCCGAACTGGCTGCTGCGCTCGAGCTCCGTCCCGTAGCCCACGTAGTTCTCGTCCAGGCCTTCTCCGTCATGCATGTCGAGACCCATCATATGCCCGAGTCCATGCGGCATGAACAGGGCGTGCGCGCCCGCGGCGACGGCCTCGTCCGGGTCACCCTTCATGATCCCGAGGTCTGTCAGACCGTCGGCCAGTATCCGGCAGGCCGCGAGGTGAACATCCAGGTAGCGGACACCCGGACGGACCGCTTCGATCGAGCGGATCTCGGCCTCCAGGACCAGCTCGTAGATCACGCTCTGTCGCTCGTCGAACCGACCGCCGATCGGGAGCGTCCGCGTGATGTCGCCCGCGTAGCCGGAGGGGGCGACACCGCCCGTGTCCAGCACCACGATGTCGCCGGCCGACAGGATGTTCGGGTAGTGATGGTTGTGCAGCGTCTCGCCGTGCTTCGAGCAGATGATCGGAAACGACAGTCGACCGCCGTGTCGCAGCGCCATTCCCTCGACGGCGCCGGCGACTTCCCACTCGGCCACGCCGGGGCGCGCCACCCGCATCCCCTCCAGGTGCATCGCGCGGGTGATCGCCATCGCCTGCTCGGTTTCGTCGATCTCTTCGGCGGTCTTGATGATCCGCTGATCGACGACCGCTTCGACGAACGGCCTCGAGATCGTCGTATCGATCTCTCCGACCGGGATTCCGAGCCAGCCCGCGACTGCAATGCGGCTCGCGGCCCGGTACAACGGAAGCTGGTGGATTTTCTGTCCGGCGGCATTCAGCGCCCGGATCCGACCCGAGATCTCCTCGATCGGCGCCGAGCCGGATGCTCCGATCCGCTCAGCCTTCGAGGCGAGCGACGGCTGGGGACCGGTCCATACGACTTCGTCAATCGTCGGATCGTGGCCGAACAGGATCGCTTCACCGGAATCGGCATCGAGCAGGCCGGCGAGGCCGGGCTCGTCGAGTCCCCAGTAGTACAGGAAACTCCTGTCCTGCCAGAACGGATAGGGATTGTCGGCGTAGTTCATCGGCGTGAGATCGTTGCCGACGAACAGGATGACTCCCGAACCGATGCGATCACGCAGCTGGCGGCGGCGCTCGATGTATGTGCTGGCCTCGAACATTCTGTTTCCTCTCCGGTCGCGGAAATCGCGGCGTTCAGTTTTCGGACATGCGAGTTTGTGAAGGTACCTTCACGAAACCGCAAAAGCCTCCCCTGCCAGGACGGAGTCGAGCTCGCTCACCACGCGGTCGGCGTCTTCGGCCGTGAACACCAGCGGCGGCTTGATCTTGATCACGTTGTCGAACGGGCCGTCGGTACTGAGCAGGATGCCCCGCTCCCGCATCGCGTTGACGATCGCCGACGCCTCGGCGGTGGCCGGCTCGAGAGTGTCGGGGTCCCGTACCAGCTCGGCCCCGATGAACAGGCCGAGCCCGCGGACATCACCGATGATCGGGTGAGACGCCGCGAGTTCGCGCAGACCGGCCTGGAACCGCTCTCCTGCGACCCGGGCATTCTCCATCAGCCCCTCGTCCTCGATCACGTCCAGCACCGCCAGCCCGATGGCACAGGAAACCGGGTTCCCGCCGAACGTATTGAAGTACTCCATGCCGTTGTCGAACGCATCGGCGATGGCCCGCGTCGTGACGACCGCTCCCAGCGGGTGTCCGTTGCCGATCGGCTTTCCGAGGGTCACGATATCGGGCGTCGCCCTCTGGACTTCGAATCCCCACCAGTGCGTTCCGACCCTGCCGAAGCCCACCTGCACCTCGTCCGCTACGCACAACGCACCGGCTGCGCGCGTGTGCTCGAACGCCGATCGCAGGTAACCCTCTGGGGGCACGATCTGGCCCGCACAGCCTGGCACCGACTCGGCGAGGAACGCGGCCGCGGGTCGACCGGCAGCGGCCGCGGCCGTCAGCTGCGCGGCGACGCCTTCCGCATATCGCTCGCCGGCGTCCGGATCTCCGTGGCGAAACGGACCCCGATACGGATCGGGAGCGGGCGCCACGTGCACGTGATCGGGTTTCCCGGCGCCGCCGCGTCCATCGAACTTGTACGGGCTCAATTCCACCATGGCACCCGTATTTCCGTGGTACGCGCTGTCGATCACCACGACGTCCCGACGGTCCGTGGCGGTCCGGGCCAGCCGCAGGGCCAGTTCGTTGGCCTCACTCCCGGAGCACACGAAGAAACACACCTCGAGCGGCCCGGGCAGGGTGGCCGACAGTCGCTGCGCATATTCGACGATGTTCTCGTGCAGGTACCGCGTGTTCGTATTCAGGAGAGCCATCTGCTTCCCGGCTGCTTCGACGACCCGCGGGTGGCAGTGCCCGACGTGGCATACGTTGTTGACGCAGTCCAGGTAGGCTCGTCCCTCAGTGTCGAACAGGAACTGTCGCTCGCCCCGAACGATGTGCAGCGGCCGGCGGTACGAGACGCTCAGCGATCCGCCGATGTGGCGGTCCCGGAGCTCGAGGATCTCATCGGAGTTCATGATTCTGTCGTCAACCTTCCGCGGAGAGCCCCGGGATCATCGGCCAGCCAGTCCAGAATCCGCCAGGCCGGGGCCTCGGAAACCGTCACGAAGGCATTGTTCGGATCACACCTCCGCTCGTAGGCCGAGATCGTCACACTGACGCAGAGTCGTGCCTCGATCAAGTCGGGCAGCACCTCGATTTCGGCGGCGCCCAGCGGAAGAGTCTCCTGGTATCCGGACAGCACGGCCCGGCCTGATTCGACTGGCGTGCCGGGCCCGAGCATCGCGTATGTCATCGCGATCGCCGGCTCGCAGACGCGTGGAGTCCACATCATGTCCCCGAAGTCCAGCAAGCCGCACGGCTCGAACCGCGACCCGCCCGCCGGACATACGAGGACGTTGTGGTCGTTCGCGTCGTTGTGCACGACCTGGAACGGGAGCCGTTCGAGTCTCGGGATCACCTCCGCTTCGAATCGCCGCAGCCTGCGGCGAACCAGCTCCCGCCCGGCGGAGTCACCGATATCCCCGGTCAGCGCCAGAATTGCCGGCGCCTGCATCAGATCCCAGCGGAACTCCCGGTGGACGGCCGGATCGTCGAAGCCGGCCAGCCGCATGTCAAGCTCGCCGAGGGCTCGCCCGAGGGTCAGCAGGAGTTCCGGGGGGCGGGATGCCAGGCGCGCGACCGGCATGCCATCGAGCCAGGTCACGAGCCAGGCCGGGTGCTCGCCTGCCTGAACCACCGAGGCACCATCGGGGCAACGCACGACTTCTGGCACCTGGGGCGTGGCGCCGGCTGTGTTCGCCAGGTGCTCGAGGGCCCGGATCTGCGCATCGAGATACTCCGGCAGTTCGCTGGAATTGGAAATCTTCAGGACGAAGCTGTCTCCCGCCGTGTCCAGCCGGAAATTCTGGTCGATGGAGCTGGGCAGTTCGTGCGCTACCGAGGAGAGCCCCCAGTGACGTCTCGCCAGCTCCTGCGCCTGGTCCGCGGTGAATCGGGGAACGATCGTGCTAGTCCGGTGAGCTTGAGGAACCTACCTTCACTGCCGCCATCGGGCGGATCCGGCAAGCTTCGCCGACGCCGCGGCCGCGTCAACCTGGGGGCACCACGGCTTCAACACCGGAGGCTGTCTTGATCCGCACAGCCCTGCTTTGCTCGTACCGCGCTCCCGGCTTGATCATCCTGCTGTGCTTTGCCGCCGCCTGCCTGAGCGAGGAAGACACCCCCCGCGCGACGAGCACGCACGAGGAGCATTCCGGGGGCGTTCCCGACTGGGAAAACCCGGCGGTGTTCGACATCGGCAAGGAGCGTCCTCACGCCACCTTCATCCCGTTCCCCGACGTCGCGACGGCGCTGTCCTCCCCCCGCCATGAGTCGCCGTGGTACCAGAGCCTGAACGGGCAGTGGAGCTTCGACTGGGTTCGGCAGCCGGCCGACCGCCCGCTCGACTTCATGGTCGAGGGATTCGACGCCGGTGACTGGGGGAAGATCGATGTGCCGGGAAGCTGGGAGATCCAGGGTCACGGCATTCCGCACTACTTCGACGTCGCGTATCCCTTTCCGCCGGATCCGCCGTTCATTCCACACGACTACAACCCTGTCGGGTCGTATCTGCACACCTTCGAGATCGCGGAGGAATGGGACGGCCGGGAGATCTTCCTGGTATTCGACGGCATTCGCTCCGCCGGCTACGTGTGGGTGAACGGTGAGGCGGTCGGATACAGCCAGGACAGCCGCAGTCCGGCCGAATTCCGGATCACCGAATACCTGCGACCGGGAACAAACTCGCTCGCGGTCCAGGTGTTCCGCTGGAGCGATGGCAGCTACCTCGAGGACCAGGACATGTGGCGGATCAGCGGGATCTTCCGTGACGTGTTCCTGTACTCGCCGCCCCCGGTTCGGGTGAGGGATTTCGAGGTACAGGCCGGGCTGGACGACGCGTTCACGGATGGCCGGATCTCGGTTCAGGTGGAGGTCCAGGGCGTTTCCGGCACGGAGTCGGGCTCGATCGATGTCGAATTGCTCGACCCCGCGGGCCGGCCGGTGCCGGGAGTCTCGCTGTCAGGAGCCTACGAGGTCGGTAGCGGCGCGCACGACACCCTGTCATTCGTGGCCGATGTTGTCGCACCTCTCAAGTGGACGGCCGAGACGCCGAACCTCTACCGCCTGCTGCTTACACACCGGGACGCCGACGGCGAAGTCCGGGAGGTCGTCACCACGCGAACCGGATTCCGCCGCGTCGAGATCGCCGGCGGACGGCTGCGGGTGAACGGGGTCCCGGTGGTGCTGCGCGGCGTGAATCGGCACGAGCACGACCCGGAGACGGGCCAGACCGTCTCCGAGGCGGGAATGCTGCGCGACATCGAGTTGATGAAGCAGCACAACATCAACGCGGTCCGCGCATCTCATTATCCGAACGTCGCGCGCTGGTACGAGTTGACGGACGAGCACGGACTGTACGTGGTGGACGAGGCGAATATCGAGTCACACGGGATCGACTGCGATCCCGAGCTCACGCTCGCCGAGAAGCCGGAGTGGCTGGCGGCGCACCTGGATCGGACAGTCCGCATGGTGGAGCGGGACAAGAACCACCCCTCGATCATCCTGTGGTCGCTCGGTAACGAGGCCTGCGACGGCGAGAACTTCGTTGCGACCTCCGCCTGGATTCACGAGCGGGATCCGTCGCGTCCCGTGATGTACGAGCCGGCAGGACGGGCCGATCACGTGGATCTCGTCACCCCGATGTACCCCCGCGACTACATGCTCGAGGCGTACGCCCGCGAGCACGACGACCGACCGTACATCATGTGCGAGTATGCGCACGCGATGGGGAACAGCGTCGGGAATCTGGCCGAATACTGGGAGATCATTTACGAGCATGACATGCTGCAGGGCGGCTTCATCTGGGACTGGGTGGACCAGGGCCTGTGGCGCACGGCGGAAGACGGCACCCGCTACTTCGTGTATGGCGGCGACTTCGGCACGGACACCCCGAGCGACCGCAACTTCCTGCTCAACGGACTCGTCACGGCCGACCGCAGGCCGCAGCCGCATCTCCACGAGGTAAAGAAGGTGTA
>JAENXO010000531.1 GCA_016649455.1 Gemmatimonadota bacterium
CGGAAACGTCAGCCCAACGCTGTCCCGGCAGTCCGGCATCCGAGCCTCCGATGGCCGCCTGCGATCGACCCGAGCGAGCGATCGTTCCGTAGGGGATCTCCCAGGTCGCCGAATCGGGCGTAACTGCGGGCTCGAAAGCCACGGACAGCTGTCGGTGACCCTCATTCCACTCTACTTCGCTGCGAATTTCCACGAATGGGGCCGAGCGACCGAGCACGAACTCCTGGCGAATCGTTGACGAGCCCCACTGCCTGAGGATCGTCATGGTCGCGGCTCTCGCCGTGACCGAAGAGGACAACGAGAGCAGTTGCGTCACCTCCTCGCGCCTGCCTCGCGTGAAGCTCGCCGACGTATCCTGCTGCGCCCGTCGGACTTCGTGTACCCAAAGAACGTTTGCCCGTCCCCCGGGCCGCAGTGCCTGGCGCCCGTTCGCCTTGTCCAGGATCCTGGATATCGCGCCGCTGCGAGGATCGATCTCGACCCGCAGGAAGGAATTCTCCATCCATGTGTCGCCGGCGCCGGGAGGGGCGAGCCCGGACGTCGGGATGCCTGGAAGCCCATCCATTCCGATCGGGATTGTCACGGCACCGAGAGCGGGGACTTCGGGAATGTTGACGACCGCCAGGCTGTGGCTCCGCACGGCGGATTCCGGCTCGCCGTATGGGGTCGGATTGCTGATCTCGATGAAGGCCGGCCCGGCCCTGGCGTGACCCAGCGGGTTGAACAGGACGTAGGCCGCGCCGGTCTCACTGCGGGTGTCCATCTGCGATCGTACCGCGGCGAACTGCTCCTGCACCACCGAATCGACCGTCGCCATGGCGGAGTCGTACCTCGCGTGCGCGTCGGTTTCGACTTCGGGAATTCCGGTGCCCGACAGGATGTCGTGCGACTGGTTGAACAGGACCTGTTGCCAGGCCCGGCCGAGGCGGGCGCGCGGATAGGAGGGAGCGCCGGGCAATCCCGATGCGATCGCGGCCAGCGCCTCCGCCGTCTGCAGCCCGACTTCGGCATCCCGGCCGCGTATCTCGAGCCCCGACTGGATCACCAGCGGGTCGCCCTGGGTCTCGAGGTAGATATCGTCCCTCCACACGGTGATGCGGTCCGCGGCAATGCCAAGCCGGACGGCGTCGACAGCCGCCTCCGGAGTGGAGAACCGGATCACCGGGTCAGTCGCGGTCGGCTCTGAATTGATGAAGTCGCGCAGCGCCTCCAGCGTGTAATCCGCTCCGGGGTCTCCCACGTCCGCCAGGGCGACCCGGTGGCCGGCTGGCGTGATCGCCGCGATCTCGAGTTCCCCGGCCTGGGCTCGCGTGTCGGGATTGTCAGGGAACAGGAAGGGCCTGTACGTGAAGATCCGCGACCCGTCGTTGCCTTCCCAGTAGAACTCGGTGTACGGGTAGTCTGTCGCGGCAAGCCACGGTACGGCACTGGTGACGAAGTCGTCGAACCCCGAGCCCAGCAGGATCTGCGGCAGCGTCCAGGCGGCGCTCCGGGCACGCGGCGACCACGCCACGCTGGATCGGCGCCCGAACCTGTCCTCGAAATACCGCTGTCCGTACAGCCCCTGGCGGATCAGGGACTCTCCATGTGGCAGACTCAGGTCGGATTCGACCCACCAGCCGCCGACAGGCATCCATGCTCCGTCCCGCATCGCCGAGCGCACGGAGTCCGCGAGGCGCGGATCGTGCTCCTCCAGCAGCTGGTAGTACGCCGCGCTGCTGGCGGCGACCACGTAGCCGGGCAACAGCCGCGTGAACTCGATCGACCGGCGCCAGTCGTTCGCGATGGCGGTGAGTGCCTCGGTCCGGCCCAGGAAAGAGCCCCCGTCCACGCGCGCCTGTCCGATCAGGTACAGTGTGTCGGGGAGCGAGAGCGCGGTGTCCTGCGCCTGGACGGGCTCGGGCGCGCCGAGGCCAGGCATTCCGATCAGCGCGATGACAGCCGCGCACAGTCCGATTCCCGGCCTGGCGCCGCGTGCAGTGAGCCTGATACCACGCATTGATCCCCGATTCCAGCCTGGTCAGTCTTCCAGAAGCACCGAGAGGGCACTGGAGTGGCCGGAATGTACCGGCCCCGGCGCTTTGGCGCCGCCCCCTGC
>JAENXO010000456.1 GCA_016649455.1 Gemmatimonadota bacterium
CGCGGTCCCGGCTCCCGTTGGTACCTTGCCGCGCGCCGATTATCTTGGCGTCCATGCTGCGACTTCATCCCTACGAGTATCATCGGCCCGAGTGCCTCGATGAAGCCCTCGTTCTGTTGTCGGAGCACGGGGCGGCCGCGATGCCGATCGCGGGCGGCACGGATCTCGTTCCCAACATGAAGCACCGACTGTTCACCCCGGAGCACCTGGTGTCGCTGCGGCGGGTTCCAGAGCTGAGGGGTCTAGAGGAGGAAGATGACGGCGCATTGCGTATCGGGGCGGGAGTGAGCCTGGACGCAGTGAGTCGCGATTCCGCCGTGTTGGCCCGGTGGCCGATGCTGGCCTATGCCTGCGCCAGGATTTCCGGCCCGCAGCTTCGGCGGGCAGGCACGCTCGGAGGCAATGTCTGCCTGGACACCCGCTGCACCTACTACAACCAGACATGGTTCTGGCGGAAATCCCTCGGGTTCTGCCTCAAGAAGGACGGCGATGCCTGCCATGTCGTGAAGGGCGGGACTCGTTGTGTGGCGGCCCACTCGGCCGATGGCGCCACCGCGTTGTGCGCCCTGGGGGCCGAGCTCGAGATCGCCAGGCCGGATGGAAAGAGACGGAAGCTGCCGATCGATCAGTTCTACACCTCCGACGGGATTTGGAATCGGCGAATGGAGCCCGGAGAGATCCTGGTCGCGATCCGGCTCCCTGCGCCGGCTCCCGGGTCCCGGGGCGCTTTCCGCAAGCTCCGGGTGAGGAAGGCGATCGATTTTCCACTCGCGAACATTGCGGCGGTGGCCGAACTGGACGCCGAGCGCCAGGTCTCTGCTCTGCGCCTGTACGTCTCCGGCATGGGCTCGTATCCCCGCAAGGTCGGCAAGGTGGAGGAACTCGCCCGTGGATCCCGGCTCACTCCAGAGGTGATCGAGTTGATCGCGGACCAGGCGTACCGCCAATGCCACCCGCTTGCCAACATCACGGTCGATGCCGAATGGCGACGGGCGATGGTCCCGGTGATGACCGGGCGGGTGCTGCGCGAGATCGCCGGGGCCTGAACACGAAGGGGGCGCGAAGCCTCGCGGCCCCGCGCCCCCATCCCCCGGCGCTTTCCGAATCAGCGGGTCGCGATCTCGCTTCCCGCCTGCCGGACTCCTGTTACAGAGACACTTCTGTCGAGCCGAACGGCGCGAAGATGGCCTCCACGAAGTCGAATACGTCGTCCACGATATCGAACGCCTGCGTGAGCGCCGCCACCTCGGCCGTCGAGAGCGGATCACCGTTGGCGTCGGTGAACACGGGGGCGGAGGTCGAGCCGTCCATCAGGGCTATCGTCTGCCCGTTGTGCACAACCGATCCGGTGAGGGTCTCGGTCTGGTCGACCGTGACGTCGAGAACCGTGACGTTGCCGCCGTCGGTGACCGTCAACATGACGTCGAGTGAGACGTCAGGGGCGCTGAGATCGACGTCGCTGCCGACGTCGACCACCACCCGCACGTTCTCATCGTCCATCCGCAGGTCGAAAAGCATGTCGACCCGCATCGTCTCGTCCACCGTGTTGAACGCAACCGTCTGAACGAGGTTGAACACGAGCGTTCGGGACCCGTCTGAAATGAACCCGGCGCCAGTGGCCGTGGCCTCGACATTGTCGCCGAGCAGGGCGTAGCTCGCGCTCACCGTGTAGCTGAGGCGGTCGACCCCGCCGGTATTGGCGAACACGCGGAGCTGCGTGGCGGAAGCGCTACCCTCGTCGGTGAGATCCAGCCACCCGATTTCGTTCAACGGCATTACGGGCTCGCCGGAGAACGGATCGACGGCGTACAGAATGAACCGGACACCGTTGGCCGGTGCACCGGTCCGTGCGGTCATCGCGTAACGACCCAGTCCATCGTCCCACTCGAACGTGGTGCCGAGGAAGTTGGACGGGAAGATCGGCTCCATCGCGAACGACGGATCCACCATCATCTGCGCGTTGAACGGTCGTGCCGGACGTACCACGCCACCCGGAAGCAGCTGCACGAGCGCGCCACCCTCGGCTTCGAGTGCCGGGCTGACGAGCTGGAGTGACATCATCACGTCACTGTCGACGTCGAGCCGGCTCTCCAGCTCCGCCGCGGCCTGGGCCGTGGCATCCGGGTCGAACGGCGTAACGGGCCCCGCTGGCCCATCATCACCGCTGCATCCGGCGAGGCTGAACGCGACCACGGCGGTCGCGAGCATTACTGACGGTGAATAAACACGATACCGCATTTGAGTCCCCCTCGGTTTCCATGCACAGCGCCCCAGGCGGGCGTAACAGGTCACACGACACACCCGCAAGCAGCATGCCCGGGTCGGTCCAGACTACAACATATTTACATACAACGAGTTAGCTGGAATACGGCTGTACTCCGAATCAGCGGCGGAGTTGACGAAAGTGCAGTCTGCGATCTTCGATTGCGCTCCGCCTGCCGGCTTGACGGATTGGGGATCGACCGGGAAGTTGCGGCGCCCGGCAGCTGGCCGGACTCTGATTTTCCGGCCACGCTGGGGCGAACGTCCCGGCGGATGGCCGATCTTGATAGAACGACGACGTCTGGAGCGCCCGTGGCACGAA
>JAENXO010000319.1 GCA_016649455.1 Gemmatimonadota bacterium
GCCGCGAGCCGTTCTTCCACCAGCCTGACACCGATCGACCGCAGTTCGTCCGCCGTCGGCCCGGTGAGCAGAACGACCACGACCCTGGTCTCGTCCCCGTCGATCAGGCCCGTGCCCGGATCATCTGTGGGCACCCTCGGCCTCCGCATCCGCGTAAAGCTTCTCGATTCGATCGGCGTATCGCCTGGCGATCTCCCTCCGCTTGATCTTCAGGGTCGGGGTCAGGAGACCGTTGGCAACGCTGAACGTGTCGGCGACGATGAGCACACGTTTCGGGCGCTCGTGCCGCGCGAGACCCGCGATCCTCGGTGCGATGTCCGATTCCACGACTTCGACCAGCGCCGGATGATCCTGGAACCGCTTCCTGTCGTCCTCACCCGCCACGTTGCCCGGGAGTGCGACCCGGAACGCCTGCATGCTCGGAACTACCAGGATGATCGGGAATTTCCGCTTGTCGCCCAGCATTACGACCTGGTCGATGTACAGGGAGCGCGCGAGACGCTCCTCGATCGGTTGCGGCGCGATGTTCTTCCCCGCAGCCGTGACGATGAGATTCTTCTTGCGATCGGTAATCGCCAGGTATCCGTCGTCGTCCAGCTGGCCGATGTCGCCCGAGTGAAACCAGCCATCCGGGTCGATCGCCTCGCGCGTCGCCTGCGGATTGCCGAAGTACCCCTTCATGATCTGCGGCCCCCGCATCAGGATCTCACCGTCGTCGGCGATCCGGATCTCCGTCCCCGGTATCGGCCGGCCGACCGTCCCGAACCGGATGCCGTCGGGCAGGTTGACGTTGGTGACGGGAGATGTCTCCGTCAGCCCATATCCCTCCAGGATCGTGAGCCCACCCGAATAGAAGAACCGTGCGATTTCGGCCGACAGCGGCGCGGCGCCGCTGATGAAGAAGCGGATCCGACCACCCGTGCGCGCCCGGAGTTTGGAGAACACGATCCTGTCGGACAGCCGGTACGCAGCCCTGAGGACCGGGCCGGGCGCCTGGCCGACGAGACGTCGCGCCGAGTGCAGGTCACCGAACCACTTCGCGAGGCGGAATCCAGCCATTTTCGCCGCCCCGCCGTCCTCGACGGCCTGGACGACCGCATCGTAGAACTTCTCGAACAGCCGGGGGACGCCGGTCATGATGGTCGGCCGAACTTCCGTCATGTCGCGGGCGACGAAGTCCACGCCCTCCGTGTACGCGATCTGCACTCCCGCCGACCACATCAGGAAGTGGCCGGCCGTGCGCTCGAACGAGTGAGACAGTGGCAGCCAGCTGAGAACGCGATCCGATGGGCCGATCGGCAGACAGGCCATCGCCTGATACGTGTTGGCATGCAGATTGGCATGGCTGAGCATCACGCCCTTCGGCGACCCGGTGGTGCCCGAGGTATAGATCAGCGTGGCGAGTTCAGAGGGGAGCGTCTTCCGCGCCCGACTCTCCCAGCTGCCGGCCAGGTTCATGGCGGCGTCTCCTCTCGCCGCCAGGTCATCGAGAGACAGGATTTCGAGCCCCTCGACCCTGGTCGCCACGGGATCGAACACGACCGCGACGGTCACCTCCGGAACGGAGTCCCTGATCTCCAGCAGCTTGGCGAGAAGTTCGGCGTCCCCGGCGAACACCAGCCGGGCCCCCGAGTCAGACAGGATGTACTCGATCTGATCGGGCGGAAGCGTCGGATACACCGTGACGACGACGGCGCCCGACAGAAGCGACGCCCAGTCGGACAGGGCCCAGTCCATCGAGGTATGCGCCAGGATCGCGACCCTGTCTCCTCGCTCGATTCCGAGTGACTGAAGTCCGAGCGAGATCGCGCGCACCCGGTCCGTGACCTCGCGGCGCGTGAACTCTCTCCAACCACCCTCCGGGCGCCGGCGGAGCATGGCGACTTGCTGAGCGTTCCGCTCCGCTCCGTCGAAGTACACGTCCACCAGGGTTCCGGAACCGAGCGGTCGCCCGGACGGAGATGTGACGGGATCGGTGTGAGCCTCAGTCCTCAATCGTAGCCTCATCGGCGCCGGCCTTCAGCTCGGCAAGCGTTGCCCGGGCATGCTCGACGTGCCGATCCGAGTCCGGGATTGCCGCTCCGACGCGCAAAAATTCCTCGAGGTGAAACGCGGTCTCCGTCACACGCCCGCGATTCAGATACAGGAAGGCGATTCCGTAGTGTGCACCCGCGCTGCGAGGTTTCTTCTCGAGCGCCCGCTGGTACATCTTGATGGCCTCGTCGGTCATTCCCATTCGTGTATACACGACGGCCATCTGCTCCAACGTCGCCACATCCCCCGGCCGCTCGCGAAGCGCGAGCCGCAGTGAGGTGAGCGCCTCGTGAAATCGCTCCTGGCCAGCGAGATCCAGGCCCTCCTGATAATAGTCGGGCTTACCCTGATCCTGCTCGCGACTCGCCGTGAGAAAGCTCCACCAGGGCACAGTTCAGCCCTCCCTGTCAGGTTCGTCGCTCCAGTCGAACGGCGGCGGCGCCGGCGGCACGAGTACGATGTTGTACGCGAAGGCGAATGCCGCGCCGAGCAGGAATCCCCAGGCAAAGGCCCACATTGCACCGATGAAAGCGCCTGCCACGCTGACTTTCCAGCCGAACAGGATGGCGCGTGGCACCGTCGGAGCCGTACCCGCGGCGCCGGCCGGAATCAGCAGCAGCGTCCACAAGAATGCCACGGTTCCGGTGAGCAGCCCGCTGGCGGCCCCGAATGCTCGCGTCTGTAGGCGCATTCCCACGTCCCGTCGGCCTGTAGGGATGGATTCAACATCCGGCAGCGTATGAGGAAGAAACTAGGAAGCGAACTTACCGGTGGCAACGAGCCCCGAGCGCCCGGGCACCCGGGAGAGCCGGATCAGATTCTCCGGGCGACGATCGCCCGCTGATCGGCAGCGAGCAGCTCGAACGGGGGGTGCTCCAGCACGGGCGCGGCTTCGGAAACCGGCCTGATCACGGCGACGCGGCCGCCGGGAATCAGCACCCGGGCCACCTCGGCGAGGAATTCCTTCTCACCTCCCTCGATCGCGACCCCGACCGCCTTTCCCGACAGCAGGGGGATGGACCCGGCCGGACCTCCGAGCAGGGGTGTCACCGCTCCCTGCCCCGGCTCCGATGCCCTTTCAGCTGCCGGGAGGGAATCGGCCGGAAGCCCCAGCGGTTCGAGCCGGACGACCTCACACCCGCCGCACAGAGAGCTGATCTGCATCGCCGCCGCTCCCAGACCGGAACCGACCACGATCAAGCCCCGTCCGTGCCGGATCCCGAGCAGTGCCGCCGCGGTGACGGCGTCTTCGGGATCGGCGGGCGGAATCGAGCGATCGGGGTCCGGCAAGGCCCCGAAGTCCACTACTCCGTCCCGCAGTTCGTACCGGGCCTCGCAGCCGGGACAGTCGAGCCGGCCGTCGAGCACCCGGCGATCCTCCATGCGCTCGACGAGCACGATGACCCCCTGTGGCGGCCCGCAGCGGGGACAGGCCAGAGACTCGGACAGGTCCAGGAGCATGACGGTCCCTCGGGCTCAATAAAGCGAGTGAGAGGCGGAAACCAGCCGCAGGAATTCTTCGCGCGTCCTGATATCGGAGCGGAAGCGTCCCCGGAGCGCCGACGTGATCGTCTTGCTGTTCTGCTTCTCGACCCCTCGCATCATCATGCACAGGTGGTACGCCTCGATCACCACGCCCACACCCTCCGGCTGCAACGCTTCCTGGAGCGCATCGGCGATCTGGTCGGTGAGTCTCTCCTGCACCTGGAGCCTGCGCGCGAACACTTCCACGACCCGCGGGATCTTGCTCAGCCCCAGCAGTCGTCCATCGGGGATATAAGCGAC
>JAENXO010000141.1 GCA_016649455.1 Gemmatimonadota bacterium
CGGACCTGTCACGCGTGTCACGCGTGTTCTACGCCGTGGAGGGCGCCAACTCCAACGACACACTGCGCGAGGTCGCCAGCACGATCGCTCCCGAGCTTGCCGGCCATCGGGACGACATCCGGTTCAACCCGGAACTGTATGCCCGAGTGGCGGAGGTCTGGAATTCTCGTGAGGCGCTCGACCTGGATCCAGAGCAGACGGTGCTGCTGGAGGACACCCACAAGGGCTTCGTGCGCAGCGGCGCGGCCCTGGACGAAGCATCCAAGTCCAGGCTGCGCGAGATCAATGGGGAGCTGGCAGAGCTGTCAGAGAAGTTCAGCCAGAATCTGCTGAAGGAGACGAACGAATTCGAGCTGTACGTGGAGGACCGGGCCGACGCCGGTCACATTCCTGGCAACCTGCTCGTCTCAGCAGAGGAGGAGGCGAGGAAGCGGGGTCACGAATCCGGACTCTCGTTCACGCTGCAAAGACCCAGCATCAATCCATTCCTCCAGTACTCACCGAACCGCGAGCTGCGGGAGAAGATCTTCCTCGGTTACGCGATGCGCGGAAACAACGGCAACGAGGCCGACAACAACGCGATCCTCGCTCGAACCGCCGACCTCAGGTTCGAAAGGGCCCGGTTGCTCGGGTATCCGTCGTATGCCGCATACGTCCTGTCGGACAATATGGCGGAGACTCCGGAGCGTGTATACGGGCTGCTGGATGAAATCTGGGCGCCGGCGATCGAGGTGGCGAAGCGGGATCGCGATGCGCTCCAGGCGATGCTGGAAGCGGACGGGATTGACGACAAGCTCGAAGCGTGGGACTGGCGCTATTACGCAGAGAAGGTGCGGAAGGCCCGCTACGACCTCGATGAAGAGACATTGCGGCCCTACTTCGAAGTCAACTCCGCGCGCGATGGCGTATTCGAGGTGGCGAACCGCCTGTACGGCGTCACGTTCACAGAGCTTCCGGACCTGCCGCGCTGGCACCCCGACCAGCAGGTGTTCGAGGTGCGAGAGGCGGACGGGACACATGTCGGAATCCTGTACATGGATTTCTTCATGCGTGAGAGCAAGCGGGGCGGCGCGTGGATGAACAGTCTGCGTTCCCAGTCGCGCTTCGATGGCGAGGTCACACCGATCGTGACCACGAACTTCAACTTCCCTTCGCCATCCGGTGACACGCCGTCGCTGCTGTCGTTCGGGGACGTGGAGACGCTGGCGCACGAGATGGGGCACGCTCTGCACGGTCTGTTCTCGGACGTCACCTACCAATCCCTGTCAGGGACCTCGGTCGACCGAGACTTCGTGGAGCTCGGATCACAGATCATGGAAAACTGGATGGGTGAGCCGGAGGTGTTGAGGCTGTATGCCGAACACTTCGCGACCGGCGAGCCGATCCCGGAGGAGTTGGTCGAAAAGCTGGACAATGCGTCGAAGTTCGACCAGGGATTCGCCACGGTCGAGTACCTGGCCGCATCCTACCTCGATATGGCGTGGCACACTCTCGAGGCTCCGGTCGGTGCCGAACCACGTGAATTCGAGCAGGAGGCGATGGAACGCGTCGGTCTGATCGAAGAGATCATTCCGAGGTACCGGAGCCCGTACTTCGCGCACATCTTCTCCGGTGGATACTCGGCGGGATACTACGCCTATATCTGGGCTGAAGTCCTGGATGCCGATGCATTCGATGCGTTCAAGGAGACCAGCCTGTTCGACCAGGAGACCGCCACCCGGTTCCGGCAGGAAGTGTTGTCCAAGGGCGGGACCCGGCCGGGCATGGAACTGTACGGAGCGTTCCGTGGACGGGATCCGTCGATCGAGCCGTTGCTCGAACGTCGAGGCCTCACCGGCGGTGATTGATCGCTGACAAAGAAAAAGGGCCGTACCGATCACCCGGTACGGCCCTTCGTTCTGTTCGGGCTTCGAGCCCGGGTCGGCTCAGACCTTGATGACGTTGGCCGCCGCCGGACCCTTCTGGCCCTGGACCACATCGAATTCCACGATGTCGCCCTCGTTGAGACTCTTGAATCCATCCGCCTGGATGGCGGAGTGGTGCACGAAGTAGTCCTTGCCACCCTCGTCGGGCGTGATGAAGCCGAAGCCCTTCTCGTCACTGAACCACTTCACGGTTCCACGCATGCGCATCGCCCTGCTCCTGTGTTCTGTCAACGTTCGGAGTTCGGACGATCCCGCAGCATCCGACCGCTTGACACTTGCGCGGACTGAACCCCCGCGCAGGGTTCCAGGGAAGGCGACCCCGGATTCGATTCTGTGGTCCCCGGATGAACTGCGTCCCGCGGGCCTGCCGTGCGGTCCGGTCGGTATTCTCACACCGACGATTTCCGCTCGACAAGACTCGCCTGCACGCCGCCGGCCGTCAAGAGCCGGCACGCCAGATTCGGACCGAGTTCAGTAGCGGACTTCAGGACATGACGCCGTACGGAGGACTGGTTCACAGACGGTCGCCGGCTCATGTTCGGGAGCCGCCCGGGCAACGCGCGAAGAGTACGGTGCGATCGGGCTGAAACCTTCACGGCCGGGAGGACAGACATGGCAGACGTTCGGATCCGCAGCCGGATCCTCCTGGCACTTGTCTCTCTCACCCTGCCGGCGACTGTCTCGGGTCAGGAAGCCGGGCACCCGGGCGCAACAGCATCCGTTCCCTCTCTCGAGACCCTTATCGAGCGATCGATCGAAGCCTATGGTGGCGAGGTCGCTCTGGCCGGTGCCGGTCGGATGCTCGAGGAGGGAACGGTCACCTCGATGATGCGGTCGGGCGCCGGTGGGAAGATCGTTCGCCTGTACGAGCGTCCGATCCGGTTGCGCGTCGAGATCGAGTATCCGGGCAGTGAGTCAGAGGTGAGGATTCTCGATGGTGGTCGCGGGTGGCGGAACGGCGGTCCGGCCAGCGGCCCGATGTATCAGGCGATGTTGCTCCAGGCTGCCCGCCTCGGCCTTCCCGCGATTCTGCTCGACTTCCAGGCGAGCCTCGAGGACCTGGGAGAGGTCGAGCGGGACCGAACACGGCTTCGGGCAGTCGGTCTCGAATTCCACCAGGGGCTCACGGTTACAGTGGAGATCGACCCGGACTCAGGCCGGATCTTGCGCTCCGAGGGCACCATCTCAGGCCAGGACGGGCGCCCAGCCCTGAGTTTCGCGACCGAGTATTCGGACTTCCGTGACATCGATGGCGTCCTGGTTCCGTTTCACGAGGTGAACTACGCCCAGGGTCGGCGGACAGGCGAGACCCGGCTCGATTCGGTCGAGTTGCTGGAGGAAATCCCGGCCGGGAGCTTTCACCCTCCTGTGGCCCCGCAGTCGAATCCGGAGAGTCAGCGCACCCGCACCTGAATCCCGGGCCCGATTCATCCTCCGCGGTGGGCGACCGGAACGGTCAGAAGTAAGCGGTGACGGACAGGTACAGGCTGGTAGGAACCACTCCGTATTCCGAAGCCGGAAGATCAGCAACGGGCGCCCCCGGAATCGAAGGGGCCGGTCTCGTTTCGGAACCGAACCCGAGATACATGCCGGCGCGGCCGGTGATTTCGTTGGACAGAGACATCGAGGCGGCAGGCGACAGAAGCACGCTTCCATCCGAAAGACTCCACAACGTGAGCCAGTCGAAAGAAACGAGGGGAGAAGCCTGCCACATTGCCTGGAGCGCGGCTTCGTGCCGCCCGAGAACCTGGAGCTCTCCGCGGCTGTAGGGCACGGAAAGGAGTGTCGGAACGAGGTCCGTTCCTGAGGCGGCTCCGAACCCGTCGTACTGGTATTCGACGGCCATGTACAGGTCTCGTCCCGCCAGGACGAAATTCCGATCCGCGCCCACCGCGGTCCGCCACACGGTCTCGTCCGGCTCGTCGCGTACCGAGACTTCACCTCGGAACGCCACTCCCCCTGTGGTCACCGTCGCCGAGACCGCGGCCCCGGCTCGATCGTAGATCATGCCGCCCCACCCGCCCAGCTCCCAGCGACCCACCAGTGTGGTGGCACGGACGAGAGCTGTGAGATTCGTTTCGTCTCCGACTTTGGTCGGATTCACGACTGCGTCGAATTGAGAGAACGTTCCCGCATACACCTGGACGCGAGCGACATCCACACCTGACCGGTAGTCCCGGAACGGATCGGCGGGGTCGAACGGGGCGAACGGATCGGCCGGAGTGAGGAACAGGGTGGTGGCCCACGACACAGCTTCGCGCCCGGCTGAGACCTCGACCCGGTCGCCGATCGGAGCCCGCACGGACAGACGGTCCACCCGGTTCGTCCACCGCGCGTGATCGCCTTCAATGATCGTGCCCTGCAGCGGGAGCCACGGTGTCTGCGTCTCGATGTCACCGAGCGAGGCAAACAGCAATCCCCCGAGCTCGGAATCGGTGTACAGCTGAAGACCCTGCTCGTAGGCGATGTCCAGTCCGACGACGCCGAATTCGGGGGACATGCTCAGGCGCAGACGCTGGAAATCCGTCACCCCGGCCGGCGTGAACGGTCCTTCGAGCGAACCCGTGGCCACGTTGAGGTAGTAGCCCCGGATCTCGAGTCCTGTTACCTGCGCAGCTGTGGGGGCCGGCAGGAGGCACAGGGCCAGGGGGAGGGCGGCCGCCATGGCCCGTAGCACACGCACCCGACCGTCAGTCCCGTCGCTCGTCCGCCACGATCGAACCGTCTACGAGCCGCACGTTGCGTCGAGCCCGCTCCATCAGCAGCGGATCGTGGGTTGCGAACACGAACGTCGTGCCGAGCTCCCGGTTCAGTTCAGCCATCAGGTCGATCAGCGAAGCGCTCGTAGCGGTGTCGAGATTCGCGGTCGGTTCGTCCGCGAGAACCAGGGCTGGCCTGCCGACCACCGCCCGAGCCACGGCCACGCGCTGCTGCTGTCCTCCCGACAGCTTCCCGGGAAGCCGGTCTTCGAGTCCGGCAATCCCGATCCGCTCGAACAGCTTCTCGACCCGGCTGCGCCGCTCCGCGGCCGGTACGCCCCGCAGCAGCAGAGTGAATTCGGCGTTCTCCAGCGCCGTGAGCACGGGCAGCAGGTTGTAAGCCTGGAACACGAATCCCACCCGTTCCAGGCGGATCTCCGCGAGATCCCGATCGGGAAGGCTCCCAATCTCTCGCCCGTCCACCCACACCTGCCCATCCGTCGGACGCGTGAGCCCGCCGATCAGGTTGAGCAGTGTCGTCTTGCCCGATCCGGATGGACCCGCGAGGACGACGAACTCGCCGGAATCGATCCGGAAGGTTACGCCCCGCACGGCCTCGACCCGGATGTCGTCGTGCTCGAACACCTTCCACAGGTCTTCGGTTCGCACGGCCGCCGGGCGCTCGCCGTCCCGCACCTCGTCGGCCGTGGCTGATTGGCTGCTCGAACGACCTGGGCCTGCAGTTGATTCGTTCATTCCGAGAATTTCATCGCCTCTGCCACGTCGATCCGGGTGGCTCGCCAGGCGGGGTAGATGGATGCCAGGATGCCGATCGACAGGATGAAGAACAGGCTCTGGGCGATCTGAGTCGGGTGGAAGCGTGGAACGATTACCGGATCGATCACGACGCCGGCGGCCGTCATCTCTTCATTCATCAACGAAGAGAAGTCGAGCCCGTCACGGAAGAACAGCCACACCACGGCCAGCCCGAGAATCATCCCCGCGAGGCCGCTGACGATCGTGAGCAACATCCCCTCGGCGAACACCAGCCGGCCCACCTCGGCCCGCCGGAGGCCGAGCGCCCGCAGCACGCCGAATTCGCGAGTCCGCTGCATGACCGACATCAGGATCGTGTTGATAATCGCCAGCGCCGCGATACCAAACAGGATCGCATGGAACACGTAGTCGGCCCAGTCGTCCATACGCACCGCAGCGTCCAGCTCCGGCTGCGCTTCGCGCCAGTCGAGCGCGACGACGGAGCCCGACCCCTCTCCAAGCGCGGTCTCCAGGGACGCGAGAACGGGACGGACGGCGCGACTCGACTCGAGCAGCAAGTCGATCGACGTGACGGCCCCGGGGACACCGAGCCATTCCTGGGCAGTGCGCAGGGGGATCTGGACCAGCGCCTCGTCGGCCTCCGGAATCCCCGTGCGGAACGTTCCGACCACCCGCGCCATCTGGCCTACGATCTCACCCGACGCATCCTGCGCCGTGAGGACAAACCGATCACCGGGTTCCAGGTCGAGTCGCTCTGCGAGACGCGCTCCGACGTAGGCGTGCAGTCGGTCCTCGGGTTCCAGGTATCGTCCCGCCTCCAGTCGCTCGGGAAGCAACGAAAACCCCTGCTCGGCAGTCGGGTTGACGCCCGTCACGCCGACCGGCAGGGCGGACGAAGCCGAGCTGGCAAGTCCCTGCACGGTCAGTCGTGGGGCCTCGGCCACCAGCCGTCGCGCCACGCCCGGTTCAGCAAGAGCCGCCTCGACCACCTGGCGGTCGGCGCTCGACAGCCGATGCTCGATCGTCCGCTGGCGACGATACTCAGGCGCCTGGACGGACACGTGGCCGCTGCCGAGCCGAACGCCGGCGTCGATCCAGTCTTCATGACCCCCTTCCGCCAGGGCGCGCGAGAACACGAGAAGGGCCATGCCCACCACCATCGCGGCGCCGCTCAGCAAGGTGCGCCGCCGCTGCCGGACCAGATTACGCACGGCGAGCCGCATTCGGAGCCCGAGACTCGATCTCACCGGCTCATCTCCCGGACAGGGTGTCGGCGGGAGGAATGCGGGCACTGCGTATCGCGGGAAGAACTGCGGCCACCGTGGCGGTGAAAAACAGCGAAATGCCGGTGAGTCCCAGCATCGACCATGGATACTCCACCCTGAGAATCGGTCGCATCAGTCCACCGGACATCGTGAATCCGCCATACAGCCAGCTCACGTCCGGCGGGGCCCGGTGCCACCAGACGAGGATGGGCACGGCGAGCGCGACTCCCGCCAGCAGGCTGAGCGTCGC
>JAENXO010000259.1 GCA_016649455.1 Gemmatimonadota bacterium
CCGAAATGCCGCAGGAAGAGTCACGCGACCTTTCTCATCAACCTGATACAGGTAACTACCGAGAAAGCCGCCCACTTGGCTCCGTTCCGACAGGTGTGAGAAATCCCCACAGTTTCCCACTTATCCCCACTGCTCCCCATACTATTGCTCACTTGTGGGACGCGCAACCCCGGAATCCCGGCGAATTCAGCAGGACGTCAGACTGTCAGGGGAATCTCGTGAATCGGTCCAGAATGTGGACTCCGGCAACGACAAAACGCCCGCCGAGACCTGAGTCTCGGCGGGCGTCACCCTGCCATGTCTGTCTACCGGCGGTTCCCTGCCCTACTCATCTGGCGACGTCCGGCGGAGCGCCGGACCCGCCCTGCTCTACTCTACTTGCAGGCCTTCCGGATAATCTGCTGCTGCCTGTACAGATAGACGTCGGTGCTCTCACGAATATCCGACTGCGCATTCGGCTGTTCGCTTCCGGCTCGATTCAGGTTCGGAAGAACCCGCTCGAAATTCGTCAGCGCACGCTGTGCCGGAGCACACGCCTCGGCAGCTTCATTGGAAGCGTCGATCTGCACCCCCTGCTGGTAGTATCCATAGGCCGTGAAGAAGTACAGCTGGTCCCGCGTTCGACCGGGCTGTGCAAACTCGGCGCCGACGGTGAACATCTGGATCGCTTCACCGTACTGACCGGCCTTGAAGTGGTTGTTGTACCCGCGGCTGAGCATCTGGCCGGCCACCGCATCGGGATCCGTCCCTTCCTGGACCGCCACCCTGAGATCCTCGATCGCAGAATCGGTCTCACCGGCCGCGAGCTTGAAGAAGCCACGGCGCGCATGAGCGTTCGGATAGCTCGGATCGAGAGCGAGGACCTCGTCCATCGCGTCGGCCGCGTCCGCGGGACGATCCATCTTCCCGTATACGTCAGCCCGCATCGACCACAGGGCCGGATCGTTCGGCCGGCTCGCCTGCGCACGGTCCGCGAACGCCAGCGCCTGGTCGTACTCACTCAACGCGAGATGCGCCGCAATCACGTTTCGGAGGATCTCCGGACTCGTTTCCTCGCCCTTGATCTGCAGAACCTCGTCATAAGCTTCCGCTGCCCTGCGGACGGAGGCCTCGTCGGTGATTGTCGCTTCGGTCCCTTCGGACGCCGCGGCCGTCCCCTTGTTCAGGGACACGTTTCCGAGGTACTCCCAGAGGTCCGCGTTCGTCGGATCGACCGCGATTCCCTCTTCCAGCAAGGCGATCGCCGCATCGTATGCCCCGGCCGACGCGAGATCGTACGCGATCGTCATGCGTACGTTGGCATCTCCGGGATTGAAATTCAGGTACTCACGATACAGTTCGAGCGAGCGCTCCGTGTTCCCAAGCTGCGCCTCGGTATAGGCGAGCGACTGGAGCGCCAGCACCTCGGCCGGATTTTCGTCGACCACGGTCGCGAGATCGGTGCGGGCACTTTCGAAGTTCTCCATGCCCATGTACGCCCGGCCCCGCAGATAGTGGGCGGTCAACGACGCCGGGTTCCGCGATAGGGCGTCATCGCAATTCCGGATCGCATCCTCGTACTGCTCCGCACTCAGGTAGTCCTGGCAGAACAGAACGGCGCGCTGATACTCGACCTGTCCCTCGAATGCGGCGACGATCACATCTGCCGCCTCCTGAACCTGGTCCTTCCCGTCGCCGGCAACCTGAAACTCCGGCACCGACAACTCGTCGCCACTCCGGGAATCCACGAAGCTCACATTGAACGCGTTCCCGCCTGCAGTCCTGCTCACCTCACCGTACATCACGAGGTCAGCGTCAAGGCGACCGGCGAGCTGGCGCCACTGGATCAGACCGAGGTCATCCTCGTTCAGTTTCAAACGCCTGAGCTCATCCTTGATCGTATTGCTTTCGATCGTGGTGAGCGTCGGGAAGTCCTTCAGGTCCTTCTGGACTTCCTCCGACACCTTCTTACCGAAGTCCTTCTTGATGCCGGCGCCAGACTTGAGAGGCGCTATGAGAACGCGCGCGCGACCGCCGGAGCCCCCACCACCCTCTTGAGCCGTCACGACATCGGCATGCGTGAATGACACGGCGAGGGCCGCGGCGAGGCTCAAAGCGAGCCGAACAGTCGTTCCTGAAACTCGATTCATGCTTCCGTCCTCGAAGTTCTGTCCGACTTCCATCTGGCCGGGAGAGGCCGATCTCGGCATGTCAGTCAGACTGTTACGACACCCCGGCTCACGGCTAAGTTCCGCGCCCGGACAGTCCAGCGGCAGATCCGCGGACTTCGCCGCGTCGGGCGTATGGGCGAAGCAGGATTCGAACCTGCGACCTCCTGCGTGTAAGGCAGGCGCTCTGGACCAGCTGAGCTATTCGCCCCCAGCGTTCGTTTCCCCGAGTCAGTCCGCCTGGCGAAGCCCCGCCAGCAGCCCTGCCGGTATCAGAACGAGGTACCCGAATACCAGCATTAGAGGTGCGGCTGTAACCGATCCCCGGTTCAACAGCACGTACCCAAACAAAACGGCCACGACCCCCGCGAGCAGCAACGCCCAGTTCATGACGTGCAGGCCCAGAAATCGTGGACGTTCGAACGTCGCTCCTTCGCGATCCGAGCGGCTTCGGTCCATTGCTTGAGACTACCCTTCGAATTGCCCATAGTCAACGCACAGATCCTCTTCTGATTCCGCCTCACGTTCCCGCTCTCGCATCTCATCCAGGCGGTGTCGATCATGACGCATGCGACGCAACCCGACGGTCAGCACGACGACGGTGATCAGAAACCAGAAAAGTGCAGCTCTTGAAAGGAGATACAGCCATCCGTAACGGTCCACGACAGTCGCCCGCCAGCGACGCTCGAACTGTTCCTGCGTAAGCCCGTAGACGCGTCGAAGGCTCGCGTCCAGCGAGTCACCGTTACGCAGGGAACCGAATATAGCGGTCAGGCCGGCATCGCCACCCAGACTGTGCAGCTCCTGCACGACGGTATACGAGAGCAGGTAGGCCAGTCGGATGTCCTCCGGGTTGCTGCGGAATCTGAGGTCCACCTCCCTGAGGGAACCTGACCCGCTCCGAAACAGGGCGAGCTGGATTCTCCACGCATCGTCCCATCCCCAGGCGCCCGAGGCGTACTGCGCGTACCCCTCGTGAAGCCACCGGGGTGCTCCTCCGCCGGTCGCCACGTGTATCAGAAGGTGCGCGAGTTCGTGCCGGAACACAGTTCTCAACGTCGCCATGGTCTCGAGCTCGGTTCCCGCGCGCAGCGCGATCCGCAGGCCCTCAGGATCGGCCAGACCGGCGACCCACCGCTCCGGCGGTCCGAATCCCTCTTCCTCGAGGGTGCTGAGATCCCGGAGCAGGATCAGATCGACCGTGTCGCGAATCCATACCCCCGGCAATCCGATACCTGGAAACTCCGACAGAGCCCCCGCATCGGTCACGATGCCGCGGGCCATTCCTCCGAGACCTTCCTCCGCCCGGATCCTGAATTCCAGCTCTGGCGACTGCGGAGCGGAGATGCTCCGCGCGAGGTTCGGCGCCGCGGCAATGAGTATCCCGATCAGCAGCACACCCGGGTGCGCCGGGCGGAAGGCCGCGAGAATGTGGGAGACCGGGCGGATGCGCCACCTCGCCCGCCACCGGGGCGCCAGGTGGATCATGTCGAGGTGCTGTCGCGTGCCCAATCGACTGCCCCGGCCAGAGTCCCGGGAAGCGGAGAACTGAACACCAGCCGCTCATCGGACACCGGGTGGCGGAAGGTCAAACGCGCTGCATGAAGGAACAGTCGGCCCGCTCGGCGGGCCAGTTCGTCAGCCCAGCGGCCACCTGCTCCCGTAAACCCCCGCTGCCAGCCATCTCCGTAGATCGGATCTCCCACGATCGGATGACCGGCATCGAGCAGATGCACGCGGATCTGGTGAGTCCGTCCGGTCTGAAGTCGCACCGCGAGAAGGTCGGCGGCAACGAACCGCTCGAGCCGCCGAACGTGCGTCACCGACGGTCGTCCGTTGGCGACGACAGCCATGCGCTTTCTGTCCTTCAGATGCCGTCCGACCGGCCGGTCGATCGTAAGCTGATCCGGCTCGAGCCGTCCCCAGCAGGCCGCGATATATCCGCGACCTACTTTTCGGGCGGCAATGTCTGCGGAAAGCGTTCGGTGAGCGGCCTCGTCCTTGGCGACTACCATCAGTCCGCTCGTGTCGCGGTCCAGCCGATGAACGATGCCGGGACGAAGCGGAGCCCCTATCGTTGACAGTCGGTCCGTCCGGTGGAGGAGGGCGTTGACGAGAGTTCCCGACGGGTGCCCTGGAGCCGGGTGCACGACCAGACCGGCCGGCTTGTCCACCACCAGGAGAAATTCGTCCTCGAAGACGACGGAAACGGGAATCGGCTCCGGCTTGACGACGATATCGGGTGGCGGCGGCACATCAACCAGAAGCTCGTCGCCGGCGCGCGGACGGTAGCTCTTCCGCACGGGCTGTCCGTGCAACAGAACCCTTCCGTCGTTCATCAGCGATGCCACCCGGTTCCTGCTGATTGCCAGGCGGTCGGCCAGAAAAGCGTCGAGCCGGTCTTCCGAATCGGTCTCGACGTGTACCCGCAGGGGATCAGTCTGCCGCGGGCTCGTTCCCTTCTCCACGGGCCCTCC